>JAICGL010000096.1 GCA_025923175.1 Acidimicrobiia bacterium | reverse complement strand
GGGACTTCAGGCGACCAGCCGCCAGCAGCACGACATCCCACGTCGTGGGGCGTAGTCCTCGTTCCACAGAGTCCCACAAGCTCACCCGGTAGTGGCTTGGACCGGGTGTCCAGAAGTCGGAGAAGCCGAAGTAGCGCCCGGTCTTGGGATTGCGGACGGACCGTTCGATGAACGGGTGCAGGGGACCGACCTTGGCCGCCACCTCCTCCACGATCTCGCGATGATCGATGACCAGGTCCTCGAGCGCCGGTCGGGGCGTTGCGAAGGCGAAGAGGTCGTGGCCGCGGCGGGCCGCCGCTTCGGCGTCGCCTCGGGCCACGAGCTCATTGACCGGGATGTGGTCGATGACGACGTCGACATCTTGCTCTTCGCCCCACGCTTTCGCGAACTCGTTGTCGAACCAGGCGTCATAGGCCGGGACGAAATGACCCCACTGGGCGATTCGGAGTGTTCGCTTGCCGCCACCGCCGCCCGTCCTGGCGGTCTTCTCTGTCTCAGCGCCGGAGAGGCAGCCTCCTCCAACCGCCGTGGCCGCCACTCCAGCGGCCAGTTGCAGGAAGTTGCGGCGGTCCATCAGATCTTTCCCCGCTCCCGCCATTTTTCGAAGATCGGCCGCATCTCGGCCTCGGCGGCGGCGACTGCGTCCGCCGGCGACATCTGGCCGCGGGCGGCGGCGGAAAACATCTTGGACAGGAGGGGGAGGTTGATGATTTCGTCGATGGCGGCGTTCAGGAATCCCGGGCTGCCGATGTTGGTCGACCAGCTCGTGGCGTCGGCCAGGAGGGCGTACTTGTTCGGAGGTTTGGCCGCCGTGTCCGTCGCCACCAGTGCAGCCAGGTCCGGCACCGCACCGGGGAAGGCGGGCAAGTTGTAGAAGCTGGATTGGAGGAAGGCGTCGCGATAGGCGAGTGACAGGTCGACGAGAAACTGCTTGGCCAGATCAGGCTGGGGAGTGAACTTCCAGATCACATAGCTGCCCAGCACGTAGACACCGCGAGGCTCGGCGCCTGAGGGACCGATGGGTGCCGGAGCCAAGGCGATCCGGGATGCCAGCTCAGGGTCCTGCTGCTCGGCGGTACGCAGCGCCGAGATGGCGTTGAAAACCATTGATCCCCGCCCGGAGGCGAGCAGCCGGTTGTTGGACGAGGCGTCCCAGGCGAAGACCTCATCGGTCATGCCAGTCCGGTAGATCTCGGCGCAGGCTTTGACAGCTTCGATGGTGGCCGGAGTGTTGATCGTCGGGTTGGCGTCCTCGTCCTGGATGGAGGAGCCGTAACCGTGCATCAAGGTGTTGAGCGTCCAGCCAGAGTCGAGGTCGGTTGAAAGGCCCAGCCCCAGGGGGTACCCCCGGGCCTTGAGGGTTGCTCCCGCCCGGCGGATGTCGTCCCATGTCGACGGGCGCAGTCCCGGCTGGACCTGGTCCCACAGGTCGACCCTGTAGTGGATCGGTCCGGCGGACCAGTGGTCGGGGAACGCGAAGAACTTGTTGGTCTTAGGGTTGAACACGCTGCGCTCGACGTGAGGCACCATCTTGCCGAGCTTGCCCGTCACCTCGTCGACGACCTCGCGATGATCGATAACGTCATCCTCGAGAGCCGCCCGGGGATTGATGAACCAGAACAGGTCGTGGCCCCTCTTTGCTGCCGCTTCGGCATCACCCCGGATCGGCAACTCGTTGAGGGGCAAGTGATCGACGACCACCCTGACGTCGTGCTGCTCGCCCCAGCGTTTCGTGAACTCGTTGTCGAGCCATGCGTCGTAGGCCGGGACGAAGTGGCTCCACGTGGCGATCCGCAGCTCCCTGGGCGCCGCGTTGCCCGCCCCGGGCGCGTTGGCGGCAGACTTCTTCGGCTTGTCCGAGCCCGAGGAACAGCCCGCCCCGGCTGCGACAGCGCAGACGGCGCCGCCTGCCGTCAGGCGCAGGAACTCCCGTCGGTCAAGCCGGTCGTCGCCCACGCGGCGATGGTAATGACCGGCGAACGCTCGCGCCTCAGGAGCGCGGCAGTGGACGTGATCGCCACGACCCCGCGTCTGTCACCGTCGTGACAGAAGCCACCGTCCGACCGCGGCAGTGTGGCGACATGTCATCAACCATTGACAGTCCCCTTGACTCCATTCAGGTCGAGACGGCTACTCCCAGTGCTCCTGTGCACCCTCTGGGTGTGTCCCGCCCTCCACTGGAGGTCGCCGACCTGCCGCAGCCGGAGCAGGTCTTCGGGGTGGAACACCTCGGCCGGAGGGAGATGTGGCGCTACGCCCTCGGGCCGAGCCTGATCGCGCTCGGGGCGGCGATCGGGAGCGGCGAGTGGATCCTCGGGCCGTTGACGATCGGAGCGTCCGGCTTCGCCGGGATCGCCTGGCTGATCACGGTGGCCGTGCTGTTGCAATGTGTGGCCCTGGTCGAGATCGCCCGGTGGGTGACGGCGACGGGGGAGGCGCCGATCGTCGGCTTCGCCCGGGTCCCTCCGGGGCGGCGACTCTGGATTCCACTCGCACTGTTCGCCATCTTCGCCGCGCTCATCCTCGGTGGGTGGGCCAAGGCTTCGGCCAAAAGCCTCTTCGCGCTCGTCGCGGGCCACGCCGCTGGGCCCGGAGACTCCACCACCGTGCAACTTCTGACCTTCGCCCTGCTCGGTGCAGTGGTGGCGATCATCTGGGCCTTCCGTCGCATCACGCGGGGGCTCGAGCTCGTCAACGCACTATTGATCGCCGCCGAGGTGGCCTTCCTTTTCGTGGTGTGCCTGTTCGTCGTTCCCTGGGACGGGTGGTGGCAAGGCATCAAGGGCTTCGTCCAACCGGGTATGCCACCCCGAGGGACCAGCGCGAGCGATCTCGGCGCCGTGGTCGGCTTCGCTGGACTGACCGCCGGGCTCAACTGGGTCTTCCTCGGGCACTACCGCGACAAGGGATACGGCATGGGTCACCGCGTCGGATTCCTGGCTGGAGGCCGCGGCGGGAAGCAGTCCGTGCGCTCCTGCGGGTACACGTTCCCCGACGACGCCGAGAACACGGCCTGCTGGCGCCGTTGGTACCGGCTGCTTCGTCTCGACGTCTACGGGCTGTTCCTTCCCGGCGCCCTCGTCGGGATGCTGCTCCCCACGATCCTCGTGCGCCAGCTCGCCCTCGACTCGGGAACCTCCCCCACCGCAGCCAATATCGAGACCTTCGCCGCCGACCAGCTCGGCGCCGGCCACGGCCGCTGGCTGTTCTACGCAACGCTCCTCGTCGGCTTCCTGATCATCTTCGACACCCTCGTCGGGATCCTCGAAGTGCTGGGCCGCAACGTGACCGACGCCGCCAGCACCAGCCCATCCATCCAGGCCCGCATCGAGCAGGATCCCCGGCGGTTCTACTTCCCGGCCATGGCCGCAGTGCTCGTCGTGATCGGCACGATGACGACCTTCACCCAGCCGGCCACGCTGGTCCAGATCTCCGCCAACATCACGAACGCGGCGGCGATGATCTTCCCCTTCGCGCTGATCTACCTCAACCGCCGCCTCCCGAAGGCGGCCCGCCCGCCCCGCTACGCAATCGCCGTGCTGGTCGGCAACGCCGTCTTCTTCGGATTCTTCTTCGTCAACTTCGTCGCCGAGAAGGTGTCGGGTTCGCCGCTGGTCACGTTCTGACCAACGGCGAAGCGGTCGAGGGTGGCCAGCACCAGGGCACGTTCGGCGGGGGTCAGGCGGCTGCGGCCGCCGTCGACCTGCTCGTGCCAGAGGCGGTGGGTGGAGTAGCCGTCGCCGGGACGGTTGGAGGCGGCCAGGAAGCGGGCCGTCCCTTCGGTGAACTGCAGACCGAGACGGGCGCACAGGCGCTGGAAGGCGGGCCCCGGGCCGGAGCACAGGACTTCGTGGCGGACGACCAGCCAGTCGGGATGCCGCCTGCGGGCCTGCTCGAGGTACGAGCTCAACACGCCGTAGTGCCACGCGGCCCGTTCGAGCCACTGTGCTCCCGGCGGGAGGGGATCGACGCCGAGGACGGCGGCTGCGTAGCGCAGCGCGCCGGGGTCGTTGTCGAGAAAATCGTTCCAGCCAAGCTTGCGCCAGCTGGAGATCACGCCGAACGGGTGCCGCTCCACGACCACGACGGCCGGATCGAACCGGTCGGCGACCCACTCGAGAGAGCGGGCGCAGTGGACAGACTTGACCACCAGCGGGCCGGGCGCCGGCCAGGAGCGTTGCCGGCCGGCCAGGCGCCCGCTCAGCTGTGACGCCCCGGCCCGCTGCAGGAGCCTGGCCCCGGCGTAGAGCAGTGAGGGGCGGGGGCCGCCGGCGAAAGCCAGCGACCAGAGCCGGTCGTAGTCGCCACCGGCTGAGCCGGGCCGGAGTTCGGGGTAGGGGCCGAACTGGCGCTTCGCCCACCAGGCGTCGGGCCGCACCAGGTGATTGTCGGGCTCGTGGAGATACCGGGCATCGGCGGTGTGGCCGAGGACCTCACCCAGCCATGTGGTGCCCGACCGGGGCAGCCCGGCTACGAGAACAGTGGGCCGGTTCATTTCGAAAAGTTCGACGCGTCGAGGATCCGGTCCAGGCGGATGTACTTGAAGTTCTGCCGTCCGGCTGAGCCGGGGGCGGTGTTGTCGCCGTCCTGGCAGATGAAGATCCCGGCCGGGAAGTCGGGGCCGAGGTCGGCGGCCACCGCCTCGATCCCGTCGGTGGCGGAACAGCCGTCGGCGGCGCTGCCGTCAACCACCTCCCGTTGCCCGAGCCAGGCGTGGTCCTGCCCGCGGCGGTAGATGGCGAAGCTGTTGTCGCCCTGCGAGGAAGCGATCAGGAACCCGTCCGGGCCCGGCTGTGCGACCAGGGCCAGGCCCTCGACGTCGGCGACGAGATGGCCTCCACCGCCGACCCTGTCGACCTGTGCCCGATCGACCGGGCTGGCGTCGGGTTCGGCGTTGAAACGCCAGATGCCCGCCTTCTCCTCGCTGACGAACAGGCGGCCGGTCGCGTCGTCGGCGACGCAGCCCTCGGCTGACCGACCCAGTGGCCACTCCCGCACGACCCGGGCGTCGACCCGCCCGCCCTGATCGAACAGCTCGTACTGCGTGACGTCGCCGTCGGGCTCGGTGATGAAGGCATAGAAGCGGCCCGAGACGGCGCTGCGGTACATGCAGTAGCCGACCTCGGAATACTTGTTCGGGAAGTCGCGCGCCCCCACGTCGCGGAGTTGGCGCGTGCCGGGCTCGATCCGGAAGAACGACATTTCCCGGCCGGCCGTACCGACCAGCGTCACGGTCTGCCCGCCGAGCGGAAACCCCGAGCGGACGTCCACGTTGTTGAATGTCCCCGCCGATCCCGGGAGCCGCTGGATCCGCCGGCCTTCGAGGTCGTAGGACTCGAGCCCGCCGCGCTTGTCGGTCCCGATGACCAGTGAGGCGGCAGGGTCGGCCTGGTTGACCCATACCGCGACGTCGTCGGCGGCGTCGCCCGCCGACTCGACCGGCGTCGTTTCGGTGTGCGGTGTCACTGGCGCCGTCGATCCGCTCAGACCCTCCGCCCGATTGGTCGGGCCGTAGGCGCCGGCCGCCAACGCCGCGACCACGAGGAACAGCGCCCCTTTGCGTTTCGCCATTTGCCGCAGCCGGCCTCCGACACCGGCCAAAGCGGCCTGGACCGACCCGACAGGGCTGCTGTCCGCGCTCCGGTGCGGCTCACGCCGCCGTTGTCGGGGGGACACCCCCCATCCCCCGGGCGATCCAGACCGCCCTGCCGAGCCGGCCGTCGCCGACGCTCCCGCCACCACCGATGCGAGGCAGTCGCGGAAGCCCTCGGGCGTCAGCTCCGAACGGACGAGGATGGTGCACTGCGAGCGTTCCGCCGTTTCAATGTCGCCACCGGGCACGAGGCCCACCAGCCGGGTGCTGCGCCGCTGCCGGCGGGGCAGAGTCCAACCGAGGCTGCGCTCGTCGCCGAGGTCGAAGACGAGAACGTCGATGTCCTCCAGCGCCGGTGTCGGCACGAATCCGGCGCTCTCGCCCACGACCACGAACCGGGGGTCGCGCAGCGAAGCGGCAAGGCCCATCCGGAAGATGGGGTTCGGGTCATCGAGCCAGATACGAGAGGCGCCGTCCATGGCTCTGATCGAACCATTGCGCCGCCGGTGGTGACAGAGGTCGGCGGGCAGCTAAGCGGCAGCGTTGTGCGGGCTCTTCGATCCGGAACACCGGGACCTTCGATCCCCCGGGGAATCCTTTGGACCCCCGGTCAGGTACCCGTTAATCCAGTGAGGCGCGCGCCCGGCCCTGCTGCTGCGGCGCACCGAGGCGCAACCGGTACGTGTTGCGGTTCTCGGCCAGGAGCAGCAGCTGACAGCTGCCGGTCGGGAACCAGTCGCCGGCCTCGACGTTGACGTCGCTGTCGATACGGGCGATCCGGTTCGGCTTCTTGCCGACCACGCCGCGAATCGGGGTCACCGGCGGCAGGCCCTCGTAGACGAAGGCCTGGGTGTGGCTGGCCGCCACCATCGTGCGGCGGTCCGGCGAGAGCCGCACCACCGACACGCGGTCGGCGTCGACCAGGTTGCCCATGTACTTGCCCCGCCCGGCGCTGCCGTCCGACAGGTCGAAGCGGTAGATCCGGCCGGGAGCGGTCTTCGTCACCAGGGCCAGATGGCGGCCGACCATGAAGGCCGACTCCGTGTTGGCGTAGCGGAGATCCGGGAAGTCGTACCGGTAACGGCGGGCCGGTGCCGTGCGGGTGGCCCCGGGGTCGGGTTCCGCCACCTCGTAGATGAACTGGTCGCTGCCGCTCTGGCCGCTCTCGATGATGTACAGGCGGCCCCGCCCGTCCGGCCCGGTGCTGTAGACGAGGTCCTCCCAGTCGCGGTTGACGGCACCGGTCACCGGCACCTCCCGCACCCTGGGAGCGCCATTGCCGTCGAGGCGGAAGGCGTAGAGGCTGGCGGGGTTCCCGGAGTCGCGTATGAACCAGCCGACGCCGGAGAAGCGTTGCGACGCAACGGCTCCCGACGCTTCGCCGCTGCCGTGCGGGAGTGGCGACTCGGCCTGCAACCGCACCGGGAAGCGGCAGTGGCCGTCGCCCTGCGGGTCACCGTCCTCGGGCGGTCCGACCGGCGGTCCCGCCTCGATCGGCGCGGGTGTCCACACCCGCACCCAATCGACGTACGACGCCGACCGGGACGGAATGTCACCGCACATCGAGGCCCGGTCGATGACCTGGGAGTTGAGGATCGTGTAGAAGGAGCCGCGGTCATCGAGGGCGGCGGCCCCGGCCGCAGTGCGGAACCGCTCGACGCCGTCGACGAACCAGGTCACCCCTTCGGGGTCCCATTCAGCGCCGAAGACGTGGTAGTTCTCAGAAAAGTCGGGTCCGGCGAACTCGCCCTGCTTCTGAAGATGCCGCCCGCTCCTGCGCCAGTGCGCGGTGAACTTTGCCCGGCGGGCCCGGTCCGGCCCGTCGCCGTTGACCTCGACGACGTCGATCTCCGGCGGCCACGACTCGTCGTTGGGCTTCCCCCAGAAGGCGGTGCGGGATCCGAAGCAGCGCGCCGCCCGGATGCGAGCCTCCCAATAGCCGTACTGCTGGGCGAACTTGTTCTTGGAGTGGATGCAGCCGACGCTGTACGGCTGGCCACCCTGCGGCCGCTTGTCGATCCGCTGGGCGAGGACGCCGCCACTGACGACGTTGTTGGCCGCGTCGCACCAGCCGAAATCGCTGTTGGTGCCCTGGCCCCAGCCGAACCCGTTCGACCACTTCGAGCTGTCGAGCGAGTCGCCGTCGAAATCGTCGGAGAAGGTGAGGACCCACTCCTTCGACGATTCAGCCGGGCCGGACTGTTGCGCACGAACGGGAACGGCCGGCGGGGCACTCGGCCCAGCCGGCCGTTCCGTTCGCATTGGGGTGCCCGAAGTGCGGGCATCGCCCCCCCAGGGGCTGGCGGGCCGGGGGGCGTTCCCCGAGGCGGCGGGGACGTGTTCTCCTGCGACGAGCAGCACCAGCGAGAGGGCCAGTGCAGGCGCCGTCCTACGCCGGAGTCCCGTCCCCAGGCCGCGGGGCATGGTGGGCGGTCCTACCCGAACAGGCCGCCGAGTCCGCCGCCGCCTTCGCCACCGGGTTCGGGCTTGGGCAGGAGGAGGATGCAGGCGAGACCCTTGAGTTCGAGCGGGACGGTCCACTGCTTCGTGGGGCAGTTGTCTACCGGCTCATCGGCATCACTGGGGTCTTCGCCAGCCTCGGGGTCACCGTTGTCTTCGCCCCGGGCAGTCGGGGAGACGATGGCGCCCGAGGCGCCCGCCGGCGTCCCGGCCAGCACCGGCATGGTGGCCAGTGCGGTCAGGGCGGCCAGCGACAGCGCGACACGTCGCGTCGACATCGCATAATCCTTTCTTTGTGCCTCCAGGGAGGCCTGGTTGAACTCCCGAGACTCAGCTCGAAAGCGCGAGGGCGAGGAGGGCCGCGCTCAGCTTCGAGGCGTACGACTCGCCGTGGTGAAAGGGGGGGAACACTCGCATGACAGGCTCTTCGCAGGAACAGGCGATGACCTTGATGGCCGGAAATTCGGAGGTGATCTCCTCCGCCGTATCGAGGGCCTCCTCGTCGTCGAGGTCGATCACCACGACGTCGGGCCGGACCTCGCTCACGCAGGAGACGATCCCCTCGGCCGACTCGGCCTCCGCCACGACCTCGATGCCCTGACCGTCGAGGAGTTCCCGCAAGCCCATCCGGGCGACGGTTCCAAACTGGCCGATCAGCACACGATGCATCGAGGTCCTCGCTTGGGCGGGGCCCGGCCGGGGGCGTCGTCGGGAAGCATCAGATGATCCCCCGCCTCGTGGCCAGGGCGACGGCCTGAGCGCGGTTGCGGCAGTTCATCCGCACGAGCACGTCGTGCACGATGTTCTTGACCGTCTTCTCCGAGTAGCAGAGGTCCTCGGCGATCTGCCGGGTGCTTTCACCCTTCGACAGCAGCCGGAGAACTCCGAGCTCGCGATCGGTGAGCTCGCCGGCACCGCGCATCCCCGCCCGGGGGCGCGACAGCAGCCGGCTGAGGACGGCCGTCGGCAGCGATCCGTTGCCGGATGCCGCGGAACGGAGCGTGTGGAGGAAGGAGGTGGGGTTGGCGTCGGTGCGGAGCATCGCCCCGGTGACGCCCGCCTCGATCGCTTCGACGAGCAGCTCGTCCTCGATCTGGCTGGCGATCGTCACCAGCAGCAGGTCGGATTCGTGAGCCAGCCGCAAGGCGTTGGGAAGCCCCGCCGGATCGAGCTCGAACACGAGGATGTCGGTACGTGTCAGGTCGGGTTGCGGCGAGAAGTGAGCGCTCTCCCCGGACAGCAGGAATGGCGGCTCGAGGCACGCACCCAGACCCAACCGGAAGATCGGGTTGTGGTCGTCGATCCAGATGCGGAACGGGCGTTCTTCGGTCACGCTCGAATCCAAACAGTCGCCCCACCGAGGGCATAGATGCCTTCGGACCGACTTTTGGACGTAGCCGCTGTGCAATGGGGTACCCGATCGACCCCGGTCCATTTCCCGCCGAACGCGCGTGTTTCCCGACCGGGCGACCAGTCGGGAAATCGTGCTGAGGAACGGGGATCAGATGAGGCCTTGCCGGATCCCCTCCGCCACCGCTTGCACGCGGTTCTTGACCCCCAGGCGCTGCTGGACGTCACGGATGACGCTCTTGATGGTGCGGTCGGAGTAGCCGAGCTGTTCGGCGATCTCCTTGGTATCGGCACCCGAGGCCAGCAGCGCCAGCACCTCGAGACCCCGGCCGGCCAGCCGGGGAGAAGCGGTGTGCTCCTCCTGGACGACCCGGAGCCCGGCGGCGGCGGCGTGGATGCTGGCGAGGAGGTGGTCGGCGGTGAGCGTGGCCCGGCCGAGCACGGCCATGACCTCGTTACCGGGCGCCAACCGCTTCGGCGGTTCGCCGCAGATCACCAGGGGGGCGGCGAAACGCTGCTCCTCGGCCATCCGGGGCGAGACGATGACGACGTCGACGTCCTCGTCGACGACCGGTGCCACCTGCACCAGGGCGCTTTCGGCCAGGCAG
>JAICGL010000095.1 GCA_025923175.1 Acidimicrobiia bacterium | reverse complement strand
GTCGGAGCGCTGCATGGCCGTGACGGCGGTGTCGTTGCCGTGCATGCCGGGCATGCCGAGCGCCAGCGGGTGCCCGTCGGGGAAGGCCCCCCGGGCCATCAGCGTGGTGACGACGTGGATGTCGGTCAGCTCGGCGAGGCGGCGCAGCGCCTCGGCGGCCCGGGCCTTGAGGATGCCGCCGCCGGCGTAGATGACGGGCCGCTCGGCGGCCAGGATCAGCCGGGCCGCCTCCCGGGCGAGGCCGGGGTCGGGCGGCTGCGGGGCCCGGAAGCCGGGCAGGTCGACCGAGTCGGGCCAGTACCAGTCCATCGTCTGGTTGCTGACGTCCTTGGGGATGTCGATGAGGACGGGCCCGGGCCGGCCGGTCGTGGCCACGTGGAACGCCTCCCGGACCACCGTCGGGATGTCGGCGGCGCTCTGGATGAGCCAGTTGTGCTTGGTGACCGGCATGGTGATGCCGGTCGTGTCGCACTCCTGGAAGGCGTCGGAGCCGATGGCCGAGAGCGGCACCTGGCCGGTGACGACGACCAGCGGGATGGAATCGAGCATGGCGTCACACAGCGGCGTGACGATGTTGGTGGCCGCCGGGCCGCTCGTCACCATGGCCACCCCCGGACGGCCGGTGGCGTGGGCGTACCCCTCGGCCATGTGACCGGCGCCCTGCTCGTGGCGAACCAGGATGTGGCGGATGGTCGACTCGAGGAGCGGGTCGTAGACGGGCAGGATTGCCCCGCCGGGGAGGCCGAACATGACCTCGGTCCCTTCCATCTCCAGGCTCTTGATGAGCGCCTGGGCGCCGGTCAGCTGCATCGTCCGTCCCTTCGGGGTTTGTAAGCATTGGACCCGGGTGTACGGGGGTGTCCCCCGGGACTAAAAAACCCCCCGCACAGGTGCGGAGGGTCGGAGAGCGCAGCGAGGCGGGGGCGCCTCGGTGCGCTACGGAACTACGAGAATGAGGGCGGTGTGAAACACGGCCCACAGTGTACGCCAGAGGATGCGCGATACCGCAACTGGCAAATCGAGATGTCCGAGTCCCCGTTTCCAGATCCTGGGGCGAGGGTAGGTCGCCGCCAGTGTCGTTGATGAAGTGGTTCCGTGCGGCCCTGCCCGTGCCGCGGCAAACCTTTGAACGAGAGCGGGCTGCGCGGCAGGCGGCTGAGGCCGCCGGCGCCCGCCTGGCGCTGTTCGCCGACGCCACCAAGGCGCTCACGTCGTCGTTCGACCTCAACGTCGTCCTCCACGACCTCGCCCGTCTGGTCGCTCCCGCCTTCGCCGACGCCTGCCTGATCGACCTGATCGAGCCCGACGGCTCGATCCGGCGGGCGGCGACCGCCGTTTCCCCCGCCCACGAGGCGTGGGCCGCCGGCCTCGAGGCGCTGCGCCCGCCGGCCAAACTGCACGAGAACACTGCCCGGGAGGCGCTCAGCTCACGCAGTCCCCAGGTGATCAACGAGGCGGACTATTCGGCCGTCGTGGTGCCGTTGAAAGGCCGGCCCGGGGGGCTCGGCGTCCTGTGGCTGGTCCAGACCAGTCCCTGGGCAGGGCCAGCGACCGTCGACCTGGCCGAGGAGTTGGCCCGCCGGGCATCCATCGCTGTCGAGAACGCTCGCCTCTTCGCCCGGCAGCGGACGGTGTCGGAGACGCTGCAGCAGAGCCTGCTCCCAGAACGACTGCCGGAGATCCCGGGGCTCACCACGGCCGCCCGGTACGTCCCCGGTGGGCCCGACATCGACATCGGCGGCGACTGGTACGACGTCATCCAGCTTCCGGGAGCGGGCATCGGCCTGGCCCTCGGTGACGTCGTCGGCCGGGGCGAGCGGGCGGCGGCGCTCATGGGCCAGCTCCGCAACGCCGTGCGGGCCTATGCCTTCGAGGGCCGGTCGCCGGCCGAGATCATCGACCGCGTCAACGGCCTCCTCCTCGACGGCAGCTCCGACTACATGGCGACGTTGATCTTCGGCGTGCTCGACGCCGAGACCGGCAAGTTCTGCTTCGTCAACGCCGGTCACCCGCCGCCGCTCATCATCACGTCCGCGAACGAAGCCCGCTTCCTCGAGGGCGGGAACGGCCCCCCGGTGGGGTCGCTGCCGACGGCCCGCTACACGGAGACCACGGCTCAGCTCAGCCCCGGGATGACTCTCCTTCTCTACACCGACGGCCTCGTCGAGAACCGGACGACTCCGCTGGACGAGGGACTGTCCCGGCTGCGCCACGCCGCCATCGAGGGCCCGGACGACCTCGAGGCGTTCTGCTCCCACGTCATGCGCCGCGTCGTCGGAACCATGCCGTGCGATGACGACGTGGCCCTGCTGGCCGTGCAGTTGATGCCGCTCGGGGATCGACTGCACCTCACAGTGCCGGCCCAGCCCGGCTCGCTCGCGCCGTTGCGGGCCACGCTGCGACGGTGGCTGATGCGGGCCGGGGCCTCCGAACTGGAGGCGTATGAGGTCCTCACCGCCTGCGGTGAGGCCTGCACCAACGCCATCCGCCACGCCAGCGGGCCGCTGCGGACCGAGTTCGAGATCGAGGCGACGATCGTCGAGGACGGCGTGGAGATCCGTGTCCACGACCAGGGCACATGGCGCGAGCGGCGCGGCGATGTCGGCGGCCGGGGCCTGCCGATCATCGAGGCCTATGTCGACGAGTTCGAAGTCACGCCGTCGCCGTCGGGCACCGAGGTCCGAATGCGGCGCCGGCTCAGCGCGGACGGGGAGCTGGTGCGATGAGCCGCGGCATCGAGATCACCCGGCAGGACGACGTGGTCGTCGTACGGCTGGAAGGCGAGGTGGACCTGGCCAATACGCCGACCCTGTCGGCCGCGATCCTCGAGGCCATCCCCAACGACGTCGCCGGGCTCGTCGTCGACCTGTGCGACGTCCGCTACATCGACAGCGTGGGGATCCGCATGCTGTTCTCGTTCGTGCGTTCGCTGCACGCCGCCCGGCAGGGCATGGCCGTCGCGGTCGCGCCGGATTCACCGGTACGGAAACTGCTGAAGATCACCCATCTCGACGAGGCCGTGATGTTCCGCCCGACCGCCGACGAAGCCTGCGCCGCCCTGCGAGAAGGCGGCGCACCGCAGTACTAGAGGCAGGACGGCGCCTCCGGGCGCGACCGGAGCCACTTCACCAACCGCTCGGTACCGGCAAGGCCTTCCTTGGTCAGCATGAAGGTGTGGCCCGAGAGCGGAACGACGTCGACCGTCACCGACGGCGAGGAGCGGAACTCGTCGGCGTGCATCCTGGCGTACTGCAACTCGAAGAGCCGGTCCTTCGCACCGAACTGGAGGAAGACCGGCACGTCGATCCTGCCGGTGACGAAACGCGATGGCTGCTTGTTGATGGTGAGGATCTCCCCGCTGGGCGTGGGCACGGCCGCCTTGGCGTCGGCCTCCACCACCGCCGGGTCGGCGTTGGGCTCGAAGAACATCTCGGCGCGGTGTTCCGGCGTGCCGAGGAAGTACTCGTAGTCGTCCTGGAGGGCCCGGGGCGTGTCGCCGGTGAAGAAGTCCTGGCCGAGCTCGTTGGACGGGCGGTGGTGCCAGCCGAGGGGCATGATGGCGTCGACGCCGCCGAAGGTACCGGCCAGAAACTCGGTGGCCCCCGCGCCGGCGGAGTGCCCGCCGAGCACGACGTGCTCGAAGCCCTGATCCCGGAGCTGCTTGATGACCTGGTTGGCCTGGCCGGCCATGGCCTCGTGCGTCACCATGTAGCCGTTCTCGAGCTTGCTCTCGCCGTAGCCGAGCCGGTCATAGGCGAGGACCGTGTAGCCGGCCTTGGCGATCTCCTGAGCCACCGAGTAGCCGGGGAAGTCCCAGGCCTCCTTGGTGTAGGACAGGCCGTGCAGGAGCAGGACCGCCGTCTTCGACTGGCAGAACGGGTCGTAGCGGTAGCCGACGAGCTTGCGGGCGGCGTTCCCCTCTTGCGTGTTCATGACGGTGAACTCGACCGGTTGACGGACCAGGCTCACACCACGGCCCGGGGCGCGGGGTGTCCCCGAAGAGTCAGCAGCCGGTGCGTCACTCGTGACAGCGAACCCGGCGACCGTGACAACCATGCAAATTGCGACGTAGAGCATCCGGCGCATGGTCCCTCCCCCCAAACGCGTAGCTACTCCATGGTACGCCCCCTGGGCCCGGAATTACGGGCGACCGTGGCAGGTCCCGGAACCGGAGTCGCTGAAGGTCTGCCCGGCGACTGCGAGGAAGTTGAAGTCATATCCATCGGCTCGCAACGTGAGCTTCAGCACGCCGTCCGTCCCCGTCCTGCGCACCTCGCTGTTCGGCTGCGGTGTGGTCTCGAAGGCGTAGCCGGAAGCGCCGCCCGTCCCCACCGTGAACTGCCGGATTCCGTGCGCACTGTCGGCGCGGGCGTCAGGCGTCTGGGGGGCGAAGCGCTCGTAGACGTGGACGTGGCCGTTGAGGATGACGTCGGCCCCGTAGTCGTAGAGGGCGCTCCACAGCGGCGCAACTTCCATGTTGTTGCCGTGGGTGCGTCCGGAGTTGAAGCGGGGGTGGTGCCACATGGCCACGGTGCAGCGGGCGGAGCTGGCCGCCAGGTCGGCCCGGAGCCACTGCTCCTGGGCGCTGCCGGCCCCGCAGCCGCCGATCGAAGAGCAATTGCTGTTGAGGACGACGACGTGCCAGGCGCCGAGGTCGTAGCTGTACCAGCCCTTCCCGGCCTGCCCGGCCGCCGCTCCGAAGTACCCGTAGTAGCCGGAGGCGCCGGCGGTGTTGTAGTCGTGGTTGCCGGGGACGGGCCGCGTCCGGTCCTTGTGACGACCCCACGTCGGGGCGTAGCAGTTCTTGAACTCGGTGGCCGTGCCGTCGTTGTAGACGTTGTCGCCGGTGGTGTACACGACGGTCGACGAGTTACGAGGAACGCCGTCGAGGAGCTTGGCCGTGGCCTCGGCCTTCGAAGCGGCCGGGCCGCTGCTGCCGCACTGGGCGATGTCGCCGGCCCCGACCAGGGTGGCCACCGGCGAGGCGGGCGGCGCAGGAGTTCCGGGCGGTGCGGGGACTCCGGGCGTGCCCGGCGGCGACGTGTGGACCGGCTCGAAAACCGGGTCCGGCCCGGGGGGCCCGGCGACCATGCCCCGCACCGGGGCGTTGAGCCGGATGCCACCCAGGGAGCCGTAGAACCGGGCGTCGCCGAAGGCGAAGACACCCCCGTCCGACGCCACCAACCAGTAGCCACGACCGGTGGCCGTGGATGCCATGCCGACCACAGGCTGGACGAGCTGCAAATTGCCTGTCGAGCCGAAGAACCCGGCGTCACCAAACGAGAAGATCCCGCCGTCCGATGCCACCAGCCAGTAGCCCCGGCCCGAGGGCGTCGGGGCCATACCCACGACCGGCTGGTTGAGACGCACGCCGCCCATGGATCCGAGGAACGCGGCATCGCCGAAGGTGAAGACACCCCCGTCGACGGCGGCCATCCATGCTCCGGCGCCGCTGACCGTCGACGCCAGCGTGGTGATCCGCTTCGACTCCTTGACGGTGACCCCCGGGAAGGACGGCGCCTTGCCGTAGCTCTCGAGCCCGCCCGTGCGGGTGGCCAGCCAGTAGCCGTCGCCCTGGGGCCGGGCGGCGAAGGCGGCGACGTTGTCGAGGCTCGAGGCCCGCGCCCCGAACACGTTGGCGTCGCCGGAGGCGAACACGTCGCCGTCGTCGTCAGCCATCCAGTACCCGGCGCCCGACCGGCTGGCGGCCATACCGATGATGTCGTTGCTCTGGCTGCGGGCCGCACCCAGGAACCCGGCGGACCCGAAAGCGAAGGTGCCCCCATCGGCGCCGTACATCCAGTACCCGCCGGCATTCACGGCGGCCGCCGTCCGCTCCGCGCCTGTGGCCGTAGCCGGAATGGTCACGATGGGCACGGTCGCGGCGGCAATGAGCGCCGTGGCGCCCAGCAAACGGACACGGAGCCGACGAGAGAAGGCCATACGTCACCCAACGGCGCGATGACCATGCCGGTTGAGCCAAACGAACTAGTCCGCCCGGCACGTTGAGGCCCGCTCGTCCCTTTCGGGGGGTGACTTAAGGTGCGATTGACGACTGGCTGAGGGCCCGGGCCTCCCGCATGGCCACCGACAGGGTGGCGAGGTTCGGCGTGGTCCCGCCCCGGATGTCGTCGATGACGCAGAGGAAGCGGTCGACGGCTGCCTGGTGGTGAACCATCCACCGGTCGAGGCCCCCGGCCCGGAGGATCTCGGCGGTGAGCGCGGCGCGTTCCTGGGCGTAGTCGTCACCGAGCGCCGAGCGGGCCAGCGCCTGCCAGCGGTCGTCGCGGGGCAGGGCGGCGATCCGGTCCCGCAGATAGTCGAGGTCGAGGGCCTCGCCCAGGGCGAAGTAGACGGCGGCGACGTCATCGAGGACGTCTTCGCCGGGTTCCCCGAGCCCGGTGATGAGCGCTCCGACGCTCGTATCGAATCCCGTCCCGTCCTGCATCGGGGTGCCGCCGGCCACGTGGAGGACGTCGAGCGCCGGAGCGAGGCCGTCGAGCGCCGCCACCCGGGCGGCGAGGTCCTTGGCCGCACCGGCGTCGACCCACGCAGAGGTTCGGGTCTCGGCGGCGGACCGGTCGGCGGAGGACATGAGCGATGGCAGCAGCTTGGCCAGACGAGCGGCGCCCGGAGCGTTGGCCGCCACGGCGCCGGCCACGTCGAGGGGTTTGGGGCCGTGGCGGACGAGCCATCGGGTGGCCCGTTCGGCCAGACGGCGGATTGGCAGCATCATCTCGATCTGAACGGCGGCGGGCACGACGTTGTCGAGGTCCTCGACCGCGCTCCACAGCTCCTCGAGGCCGAAGATCTCCCAGGCGGCGACGTGCGCCCGGGCCAGCTCGGGCGCGGTGGCACCAGTCTCCTCGGAGAGGCGGTGGACGAAGCTGGTGCCGGCCCGGTCGATGATGAGGTTCGTCACCCGGGAGGCGATGATCTCGCGGCGCAGCGGATGGCGGGCCATGGCCGAGGCGAACAGCTCCTTGCGGAGAGGTCCGGGGAAGTAGGCCGCCAGCTCCCGGGCGAACCAAGGGTCCTCGCAGGCGTCGGAAGCCAGCAGCCGGGACGAAAGGTCGAGCTTTGTGTAGGCCAGCAGCACGGCGAACTCGGGGGTGGTGAGCCCCCCGCCGCCCGAGCGCCGCTGCGCCAGCACCTCGTCGGAGGGCAGGAACTCGATGGCTCGGTCGAGGCCCGCCTCGGTCTCCAGCCAACGGAGGTAGCGGGCGTGGACGTCGACCATCGGGCCCGCCTGCGCCCGGGCGGTGGCCAGCGCCCCGGTCTGGTCGTAGTTGTCCCGCAGGACCATGGCTGCGACTTCGTCGGCCATCTCGGCCAGGAGGCGATCCCGCTGGCGGACGGTCATTTCGCCATCGGCGACGACGGTGTCGAGCAGGATCTTGATATTGACCTCGTGGTCGGAGCAGTCGACCCCGCCGGAGTTGTCGATCGCGTCGGTGTTGATGAGCCCGCCGGCCAGGGCGAACTCGATGCGGCCCCGCTGGGTGAAGCCGAGGTTGCCACCCTCGCCCACAACACGGACCCGCAGTTCGGAGGCGTCAATGCGGACTGCGTCGTTGGCCTTGTCGCCGACGTCGCCGTTGGTTTCGGTCGACGCCTTGACGTACGTGCCGATGCCGCCGTTCCACAGCAGGTCGACCGGCGCCCGCAGGATGGCCTTGATGAGGTCGGCGGGCCGGACCGCTTCGGCGTCGAGGTCGAGAGCGGCGCGCATTTCGGGCGACAGCGGGATCAGCTTGGCGGTGCGGGGAAACACGCCGCCGCCGGCCGAGATCACCTCAGGGTCGTAGTCGGCCCACGTCGAGCGGGCCATCTTGAAGAGACGTTCACGTTCGGCGCCGCTGGCGGCCGCGTCGGGGTCGGGATCGATGAAGATGTGGCGGTGGTCGAAGGCGGCCACCAGCTTGAGCGAGCGGGAGCAGAGCAACCCGTTGCCGAACACGTCGCCCGACATGTCGCCGATGCCGACCACCGTGATCGGCGCCGTCTCGGCGTTGATGCCGAGGTCGCGGAAGTGGCGCTTCACCGACTCCCAGGCGCCCTTGGCGGTGATGCCCATCTTCTTGTGGTCGTAGCCCGACGAGCCGCCCGAGGCGAACGCGTCGCCCAGCCAGAAGCCGTAGTCGGCGGCGATCGAGTTGGCGAGGTCGGAGAACGTGGCCGTCCCCTTGTCGGCCGCCACCACCAGGTAGGGGTCGTCGCCGTCGTATGTGTGCACGGCCGGTGGGTGGGCGACCTCACCGCCGACAATATTGTCGGTTACGTCGAGGAGCCCGGAAACGAACTCGCGGTAGCAGGCCTCCACCTCCCCGGCGACGGCATCCCGGTCACCGAGTACCGGAGGCCGTTTCATGACGAAGCCGCCTTTGGCGCCGACCGGGACGATGACGGCGTTCTTGACCATCTGCGCTTTCATGAGGCCGAGCACCTCGGTGCGGAAGTCCTCCTTGCGGTCCGACCAGCGCAACCCGCCCCGGCTGACCCGCCCGCCGCGGAGGTGGACGCCCTCCACCCGGGGGGAACAAACCCAGATCTCGTACCGGGGCCGGGGCAGGGGCAGGTCGGGGACCTGCGCCGGGTCGAGCTTGAACGCCACCGGGTGCCCCACATCGGTCCTCCGGAACCAGTTCGTGCGCAGGGTCGCCTGCACCAGGGCGAGGAAGGAGCGGAGGATGCGGTCCTCGTCGAGGCTGGCGACGGCGTCGATGGCTGCCTCGAGCTGCTTGGTGAGGACGCTGGCCTCGTCGTCGGCATCGGGCTGGCGGGCTGGGTCGAAGCGGGCTTGGAACAGATCCACCAGAAGGCGGGCGATGTGGGGGTTGGCGGCGAGGGTCCGCTCCATGTACGTCTGGGAGAACGCCGAGCCCACCTGGCGGAGGTACTTGCTGTAGGCCCGGAGGACGGCCACCTCCCGAGCGGTAAGTCCCGCGCCGAGCACGAGCCGGTTGAATCCGTCGTTCTCCGCCTCGCCCCGCCATGCGGCGGCGAAGGCCTCGGTGAAAACGCCCTTCACGTCGTCGGCCTCGAGGTCCGCTTCGGCCGGCCGGAGGCCGAAGTCGTGAATCCAGACGAGGCCGTAATCGGTCGGCACCTCGTAGGGGCGCTGGTCGAGCACCCGCACGCCCATGTTCTCCAGCAGGGGCATCACGTCCGACAGCGGCAGCGGCCGGGCAGCGGCGAACAGCTTGAAGCGCAGCAGCCCTTCCGCCTCCAGAGGCTGGGCCAGGCTCAGCGCGATGTCGGGGAAGTTCTGGGCGCACGACTCCATGTGGGCGATGTCGGCCACCGCCGCCCGGGCCGGGAAGTCGTCGCGGTAGGCGGCCGGGAAGGCGCCTCCGAAACGGCGCAGGAGGCTCAAGCCCCGCTCCTCGCCGTAGGTCTCGAGGAGCGCCTCGGAGAGGTCGTCGGCCCACGACCGGGTGGCCTGGGCGATGCGGGCCTCGACCACCTCGATGTCGGGCGAGACGCTGTTGCCGGGGTCGGTATGAACGGTGAAGTGCAGTCGGGCCAGCACCGACTCCCCGACCTGGGCTGAGTACTCGAACCCGGTGCCGCCGAAGGCGTTCATGAGGATGTCGGTGATCCGCTGGCGGACGGCCTGCGTGTATCGCTCGAGGGGAACGAAGACGAGGCAGCTCCAGTGCCGCCCGAACCGGTCGCGCCGGGCGAAGAGCCGCACCCGCTGCCGCTCCTGCAGGGCGTGGATGCCCAGGGCGGTGTCGAACAGCTCGGCGGGGGTGCATTCGAGCAGCTCGAGGCGGGGCAGCGACTCGATGACCTCGGCCAGCGCCTTGGCGTCGTGGGAGGCGGGAGCGAAGCCGGCCCGCTGCTTCACCGCCGCCACCGTACGGCGCAGGACGGGAATCTCGGCGGTGGGCGCCTTGTGCATCGTTGACGTGTAGAGGCCGAGGAAGCGGCGCTCGCCGATCACCACACCGTCGGCGTCGTAGCGCTTGACGCCGATGTAGTCGAGCGGTGCCGGGCGGTGGACGGTGGCCCGGGCCCCGGCCTTC
>JAICGL010000094.1 GCA_025923175.1 Acidimicrobiia bacterium | reverse complement strand
GCGGAGGCCGTCGCCATCGATGATGCCCGGGCGAAAGGGCGGCCGATCGGGCCACTGGCCGGCATCCCCATCGGGCTGAAGGACATGACCTACACCAAGGAGGTTCCCACCACCGGCAGCTCAAAGGCGATGGAGGGCTACATCCCCGACTACGACGCCACCGTCTGGGCGCGCCTGCAGCAAGCGGGGATGGTGCTACTCGGGAAGCTGAGCTGCCACGAGTTCGCCTACGGCACAGCCAGCCCGCCGACCGTAAACCCCTGGGACACCAAGCGCGGCCCCGGGGGAAGCTCCGGCGGGTCGGGCGCCGCCCTGGCGGCCCGGATGCTGCCGGCCGCAACAGGGACCGACACCGCAGGATCCATCATCCTGCCGTCGGCCATGTGCGGCACCGCCGGCCTGAAGCCGACGTACGGGCGTTGTTCCCGCCACGGAAACATCCCGCTGTCCTGGACGCTCGACAACGTCGGCCCGATGGCTCGGCGCATCGCCGACTGCGCTCTCCTCCTCCAGGTCATGGCAGGCCCCGATCCCGCCGATCCCACGTCCGTGCAGGCCCCGGTGCCCACCTACCCGACCCGGGCACCGGCCGACCTCGCCGGCGTCCGTATCGGCCTGCTCGACAAGTACTTCTGGGACGACGTCGACGCCGACGTCGAACGGGTCTGCCGGGAGGGAGTGGCCCGGCTTGCGGCCATGGGCGCCGAGGTCGTCACCGTGCCCGCGCCGCCGGTGACCGAGGAGATCATGCGCCCCGGCCCCAACCCCTACGGCGCCTTCGTCTTTCAGAAGGAGGGACCAGAGGCGATCGTCAAGATCGTCCTGTCCGAAGCGGCCAGCTTCCACCGCCGGATCTCACGGGAGCGGCCTCACCAGTACACCCCTGAGACGCTGGCTCTCCTCGCGTTCGGCGAGACGGTCTCGGCGGCCGACTACCTGGATGCGCAGCGGCTGCGGTCGGTGTGGGTCCGGCAGTGGCGAGAGCTGTTCGCCGACAATCGCCTCGATGCCGTGGCCAGCCCGGCGGTGCCGACCGAGCCGCCCTACCAGACCCCATCGAGCGGCTACATCTTCGGCCCGTCCTTCCGCTTCACCAAGGCCTTCAATCTGAACGGGCTGCCGACCGTGTCGGTCCCCGTCGGCCTCGACAGCCGGGGATACCCCGTCGGCCTGATGCTCGGTGCCCGTCACCTCGACGAGCCACGGCTGCTCCAGATCGCCATCGCCCTCGACGAAGACGTGCGGTTCTTCACCCGGAAGCCACCGATCCTGGAGGCAGGGAAATGAGCTCCGACCCAAACCTGACGCCGGCGCCGACACCGACCCCAGCGCCGGTGGCCAACGAGTCCGGCCTGTCGCTCGAGACCGAGCCGCTGGTGTTCTTCCACCCGACCCTGGCCGGCCTGGCACCGCCGGGCAGCATCCAACCGTTCCCCGGCCCCTTCCCGTTCGACGAAGAGCCAGCCATCTGGCCGCACGTCGCGCCGTAGAGCGAACGCCGGAGTGTCAGCGCCGACACAGATACAACGTCCAGGCGCCTCACGACCTCCGTTCAGGCGGTACCTAGCGTCGGTCGGAGGTGTACATCATCCCGAAGATGTTCGCTGCTGCCGCTCGGGGCGACATGTCGGCGGAGGCCGCCGTACGCGAGGCAGAGACGCAGGTGAAGCAGATCTTCGACAAGTGGCGGGGCCAGGGAAAGATCTGAGCGGTCAGGCACGTCATCGGCCTCGGCAAGGCCATCACCGGGCTGTTCTGATTACGCTGCCCGCCCATGGGTTTCTATGGCGACCAGGTTCTGCCCCGCTGCATCAACCTCGTCTGCAGCACGAAGACTGTCCGGCCGCTGCGGGAGCGGGCCTGCGCCGGCCTCCACGGCCGGGTGGTCGAGGTCGGCTTCGGCTCAGGGCTGAACATCCCCTTCTACCCCACTGCCGTGACCTCGGTGGCGGCGATCGAACCCGCCGACACCGGCTGGAAACTGGCGGCGAAACGGGTCTCCGCCGCCCCGGTCCCGATCGAACGGACCGGCCTCGACGGCCAGAAGCTCCCCCTCCCCGACAACAGCTGCGACGCCGCCCTCTCCACCTACACGCTATGCACGATCCCCGACGTGACCGCCGCCCTTGCCGAAATCCGCCGCGTCCTCAAGCCCGGCGCGACGCTGCATTTCCTCGACCACGGCCTCGCCCCCGACGAGAAGGTCCGGCGCCTACAGCACCGCCTCGACCCCCTGCAGCAAAAGCTCTTCGGCGGCTGCCACCTCACCCGCCCGATCGCCGACCTAGTCACCGAAGCCGGCTTCACCATCTCCGAGCTCGACACCTTCTACGAAAAAGGGGCCCCCAAGATCTGGGGTGCTGCATCCCTAGGGGTCGGAGTCGCACCTTAACCAGGCCAGGTGGCCGCCTCCCTTGGACTTGCGCCGCGCTCAGCCACACATAGTGTCGCTAGGCGCGGCGTATGTGCTCCCGCTCGTGCAGTGGACGTGGCAACGGCGCGTAGGCTCGGGGGCCTGATGACCGCCGAAAGGGAATGCACGATCGGGGCCGCGCTGTCACTCAGCAGCGGCAATGTTCGGCAGGCCCGGATGGCGGCGGCTGGGTTGGTGCAGGCGGTGGAGGACGCCCGCCAAACCGGCGGGATCATCGTCGATGGTCAAACGATGCTCCCCCGACTGGCGCTGCTCGACGACGGTGGGACGGCCAAGGGCCTGCGCGAGGCGCTCGACCTCCTGTCGGGAGCGGATCTCATCGTCGGGCCTTATGGCAGCGGCCTCGCCGGGGAGGCGGGCCACTGGGCAACCGAGCGGGGGCGGGTCGTGTGGAACCACGGCGGGAGCGCCGACGAAGTGGAAGCGCTTCCCCGAATGGTGTCGATCGCCTCTCCCACCAGCCGCTACCCGGCCGCGGTGATCGAAGCGATCGCCGAGTCAGTGCCCGGCGGACGGGTACTCATCGGTGCCGGCACGGGCTCGTTCGGGCAGGCCACCGCCCGCGGTGCCACCGAGGCGGCCAGAGCCCTCGGCCTCGGGACGGTGACCGTCGTGACACCGGACGAAGTCCCCGATGATGTCGACGCCGACGTCCTGCTGCTGGCCGGTTCGTTCGACGACGACGTCGCCGTCCTGCGCCGGCTCCGGCGCCGACCACGAGTCGTCACTGCGGTGGCGGGCGGGTTGCGGGAGTTTCCCGAGGCGGTCGGTGTCCGGCGAGCGGAAGGTGTGCTCGCCCCGTCCCAATGGGAGGAGGGGTTGCGGCTTCGTCCCGACGTCGGGCCGCGCAGCGTCGACGTCCTGCGCGCCTTACGGTTCCGGCTGGCGCCGGGGCTCGCTCCGGGGACGGCCGCCGCCCACGTCGAGTACCCGGCCGCCCAGGCCTATGCCGCGGTGGTGATCGCCCTGCGCTGCGTCGCCGACACCGGCGGGTTCGACGACGACGCACTCCTCGGCGCCGCCCGGGCGCTGCGCTGCACCACGTTCTTCGGCCGCTTCGGTCTCGGCCCCGATGGTCGCCAGGCAGACCACTCACTCGTCGTCGTGCAGTGGCAGGACGGCGCAAAGTGCATCGTCGGCCCGCCCGGCGTTGCCGAACGGCCGGTGGCGTTCGCCTCGTAAAGGCGGCACTCTGGTTCGCGTGGTGCCCGACCTTGCTCCGATGCTGGCCGACCGGGGTTTGCCGCGTGGCGATCTGGCCGGCTGGGCGGCCGAGCCGAAACTCGACGGGTGGCGGGCCATGGTGGTCGTCGACCCGAGCCTGCCGGACGGGGTGGTCATGCGGACGCGGCGCGGCCATGGGATCACATCGGCGGTGCCGGGAATCGGAGCGCTGGCAGAAATCGGTCACCGCGTTGTCCTCGACGGCGAACTCGTCGCCGGTGCCGGGACCTCCGGCGATTTCTACGGGCTGCTCCCTCACCTCGTCGGGCGCCGCCATCCCGGGCCGCCGGCCCCGGTGTCGTTCTGGGCCTTCGACCTGCTCTGGATCGACGGCGAACCGTTGGTTGACCGGCCCTACCTCGAACGGCGCCGGCAGCTCGAGCAGCTGGCGCTGACGGGGCCTTGCGGGGTGCTCCCCCGTTTCCCCGGGCCCGATGCCGCCGACCTGCTCGCTGCCTGCTCGGCACATGACGTCGAAGGCATCGTCCTCAAGCGGCTCCGCTCGATCTACCGCCCCGGCGAGCGCACCCGCCATTGGCGCAAGCTCAAGACGCCCGACTGGACGGCCGTCCACCGCCCTCGCCGCGGCCCCCAGGATCCTGCGGCGGAGTGACGCATCGGGCTCCGACGGGTACGGAATCGACCATGGGACGACGCAAGGACAAAATCGAAGAGACGGGCGACGGCCGCCCCGCTGAAGTGCGCCAAGGCGAAGAGCCCGAGAAGGACAACCCCGAAGAGGACATTCCCGACCCGTCCACCGTGGACAACGTCGGGTACTGAAGCACCCACTCGCCCCGAAACCGGCAATGAGAAGGGCGAGTCGTCAAAAACGCTCAGGGCTTGGCCGATTAGGGGGATAAGGCGCGGTCGAAGGACGACCGCCCAAGCAAGGAGTAGGGCCCCCGATGCGTCACGAAGGAACAGGCGCCCTGGCGACGGCCATCGTGGTCGTGCTGCTCACCGGGGTCATGACGGCCGCGGCGATGACCGGCGTGTTCCCGAGGGGCGCCAACTCGCCGGCCATGGTGACGCTCGAGACAGTGGAGGGTCCGCACGGCGATGCCTCCGTCGGAGCCGCACCGGTCAGCGGCAAGAGCTCCAAGGGGAAGAAGGGCTCGCCGGCCGCGGGCCCGACCTCCGGCGGCGTTCCCGCCCCCGGCGTGAGCGCCACCGCCGGCGTGACCGTTCCGGGCGCGGCGACACACGTCAGCGGTGCGACGGCGGGAACGGGCTCGTCCACGGTGACCGCGACGGTCTCCGGTTCGACCGGGACCACGACCCCGACCACTTCCGGGTCCGGCCCTGCGACCTCCACCACGGTCCCCACCTTCAGCCCCACCCTCCTGGGCATCCCCGGGCTGGGCGATCTCCTGAAGAAGGTGCCGGTCGGGTCGGTCCTCGACATCACCAAGCTGTTGAACTCACTGCCGGCGTCCTCCCTCCCGGTCGTTGGCCAGCTCCTGACAGCCGTGCCGGCCAACAACCTCCCGCTGGTCGGCAGCCTCCTGACGGGTGTCACCGGCGGCGACGTCAACCAGGTCGCCGGTCTCCTCAAGGGCCTGCCCCCGGCCGGCCTGCCGGTCGTCGGCCAGCTCTTGAAGACGGTCCCGGCCTCCAACCTCCCGCAGCTCGGCCAGGTCCTCTCCGGTCTGCCCGCCGGTGGCGTCGCACCGCTCACCCAGGTGCTCGGCGAGCTGTCCCCCACCGAGCTCATCGCTGTCGGGGGCGTGCTGTCGAGCCTGCCCGCCCAGGACCTGCCCATCCTCGGGCAGCTGCTCAGCACGGGCAGCGGCGGGCTGCTGGGCAGCGGCGGTCTCCTGGGCGGTCTGCTCGGGACTGTTACCAACCTGCTGTACTCGACCGGTCTGTCGTCGAGCGGGATCCCGATCGTGAGCGGGCTGCTCAGCTCGCTCGGTACCGGCGACCTTGCGCTGGTTGGCACCCTTGTTCGGGCGCTGCCCGTCGGTCAGCTCCCCGTCGTTGGCCAGGTGCTGAGCGGCGTTCCCGCTTCAGGGCTCCCGGTCATCGGATCCCTCCTCGGGACCGTGCCGGCCGGAAGCCTTCCCCTGGTCGGCAACATGCTGGGGCCCCTGTCCGGCAACGGAAAGGGCCTTCCCGCCGTCGGCAATGTCCTGACTGGCCTGCCGGTAGGCAGCCTCCCGGCCGTTGGCAACGTGTTGTCCGGCGTGCCGGTCAGCTCCCTTCCGGTGGTGGCGCAGCTGCTTGCGGCCCTTCCGGTGTGACGACCGGGACAGCGTCGAGCGGCAACCCGAGGATGCGCAGATCCAGCAGGGCGTGCAGGACCATGACGGGGACCAGACTGCCGGCGGCGATGGTGATCCAGGCCAGATAGGCACCCAGCACGCCGGTGAGGGTTACACCCAGCCGCCCCTGATAGAGGTGGGCGAACCCGAAGGCTGCGCCGCTGAGCGCGATGAGCCCCGTCGTGTGGATGTCCGGTGCCGCCCAACGCAGCGCAGCGAGACCGAACCCGCGGTAGAGGAGTTCCTCGCAGATCCCGGCCGTGACGGACAGCAGGGCGAACCAGCGACGTTCGAGCGCCGTGCGGGGCAACAGGGCGGCCACAGGGCGGAGCTGGACCGCCAGCGCCCGGCGGGTTGTCTGTCCGCCGAAGCGGTAGATGGCGGTGACGGCGAGGATGGCAACCGCCAGCCAGGGGACCTGGGACACCACGCCAGGGTGCTCGCCGGGCGGCCAGAGTGATCTCAGGCGGCTGTGGGCCATGAGAGCCAGCAGGCCGACCAGCGCCGCGCCGGCCCACTCGAAGGTGATGCCGCGCCGGTAGTGATGGAGCCGGGCCGAGGCGTCGTGACCGAGCCGTTCGATCAGGCGCTGGTACCGCCGCCGGCCGGCGAACGGCTGCACGAGCACCATCCACGCCGCCAGGAGAACGGAGAGCACGGCGGCGGCAACGACCACCCGATCGATGGTACCGAGGCACGCACCCGTCGCGCCCCGTCGAAGATGGCCATAATGGGCCCCGTGATCAGGGTCCGTGCCGAGCGGAGGAGATAGCCATGGAGCAGGACGCCACCGAAGGGCAGCCGGCGGACGCAGGGAAAGAGTCCGCTCCGCCTGAAGAGCCCGTTACGACCAGCTCCGGCGGACCGCCCGCCGCTGCGTCGGGAGAGTCCGCGGCAGCCGCTGCGCCGGTCGCCACGACGCCGGCTGGGGACGCACCTGCTCCCTCAGCCGAGGAACACGGCGGCGGTCCGGTCGAGATGGCCAAGGAGAAGCTCGAAGAAGTGAAGGAGAAGATCGCTCCCAAGCTCGAAGAGGCCAAGGAGAAAATCGGCCCGAAGCTCGAAGAGGCGAAAGAGAAGATCGGCCCGAAGCTCGAAGAGGCCAAGGAGAAGGTCGGCCCGGCACTGGGCGAGGCGGGCAACAAGGTCAAGCCGGCCTTCGGGAAGGTGAAGGACATGGTGCAGCAGCTGCTGGACAAGCTGCGAAAGAAGCCGGCCGCCTAGTCAGGAATGACTGGAGTCAGCCAGCGCGTAGATCTGCCATTCGCCCTGGACCCCCTTGAGGGCATGACGCCCCCGATCGGCGAAGGGCAACCCTGAACCGGTGACGAGGTCGTGCACCGTCCCCGACAGCAGGATGTCGCCGGGTTCGGCCATCGCCTGCACACGCGAGGCGATGTGCACGGCGATCCCGGCGACGTCACCCTTCGAGACCTCGCATTCCCCGGTGTGAATTCCCACCCGGATCTCAAGGCCAAGCGATCTGACGCCTTCCCGGATCGCCCGGGCGGCCTGGATCGCCTGACCCGGCGACTCGAAGGTGGCCAGGAACCCATCGCCGATCGTCTTCACCTCGATGCCTCTGAACAGCTGCAGATGATTGCGGATCGTGGCATGGTGCCGATCGAGCAACTCCGTCCAGCGGGCATCACCTAGTTCCGCAGCCCGTTCCGTCGACTTGACGATGTCGCTGAAGAGAACCGTGATGATCCGCCGTTCTGCCGGCAAACGTGAGTCGGATCGTTTCCTCGGCGGACGGAACGTTGAGGTCTGGTGACCCACGGCGACGACCTGTCCATCGGCATCCGTGAGCTCGCTGATGCACACCACCAGGTTGCGCCGGCGATGGGTGACGCGCCCTCGACCGACGAGTTCCCGGCCGTCGGCAAGGAAGGGAGCGAGGAATGTCGCCGTCTGGTCGAGGATACCGAGCCGATGCCCGAGCGGACACACGGTGCCCGTTGCCGAGCCGAGCACGTGGTGGGCGAACGCGGCCAGCACCCCTGGGGCGACCTCCTTCGAGTGAAGACAGAACCATTCGGAGGCAGGAAAGACCAACGAGACCTCCCCCTCTTCGGCCAGAACGATTTTGGTTCCAAGCAGGCGGTGGACAGGCCCAAGGGAAATCTCGCCCCGAACGAAACCCTGCAAGAGCTCGAGAACGGTGCGGTGCTCGACCGATGGGAGAGCGAAGGAGGGGTCAAGCGGCCGGCGGTAGGGGTCCGGCGTGGAGTAGGCGGGGGGCTCAATGGCGACGTCTGAGCCCGCCCAGGGGGGCGGAGCAGGCTCGATCGGGCCGACGAAGTACGTCCCGACGCCGTGGGCGACACCTCGCCCCAACGCGTCCTCAACCAGGACCTCGGCAAAGGTGAACGTCGGACCGCTATTCAACACCCGACCACGAGCCACCAGGACCTCGCTCTCCACCGTGCACGGCCGGAGGTTGTTGATCGTCATCGCCGCCGGACGGACATCCGTCCCCGCCGGCACCCCGGTCAACACGGCGAAGGTCATGCAGGCCTCCGCGAGGATGCGGAATTCAACTGTCCCGTCGAACGTCTGCATCCAGGGGCTGGCCGGCATCGTGGCGACAGCGGTGCCCGAACCGACCTGTGTCAACCGGGTGCCGACAAGATGGTGGATCGGCATGGGGGGCACCGCACCGCGCATCCACGCTCGCGCTCGATCGATACCCGGCAGAGATCCGAAGGACGGGTCGGGGAGACTGCCGCGGACCGGCTCGTCGACGACCACCCGGGCAGTGTACGGGTCAGCGGCGGGTGGCGCGGAGGTCGGCGATCGTGACGGCGCGGCGGCGGATGGCTTCGCTGGCTAGGAGCACCCGGCGGGATGGGCCGCCCTCGACGTTCTCAGAGAGGCCGAACTTGTCGTAGAGGTTGGCCAGGTGAAACTTGACGGCTGCCTCCGATACGAACAGCTCGCCGGCCATCTGGCGGATGCCCGAAGGCGGGGCGAAGGGCGCCCCTTCGAGCAACGGGCGGCACAGCGCGATGAGCAGCTCCCGCTCCCGGCGGGTCAGGGTCGGAGGGCCTTCGGCCACAGCGGTGATGTCGCTGTCGTTGTCGTTGACGGTGAAGAACGTGAGCCGGCTGTCGCCGAGGCGGAGCTCATCGCCCGTCCGCAGGCGGGTCTCTCCCTTGACGGGTTCGCCGTTGACGAACGTGCCGTTGGCCGAGCCGAGGTCACGCACGCAGAAACCGGTCGGGTAGCGCTCGATCACCGCATGGAGACGTGAGACGGTGGGGTCGAGCAGCACGACAACGTCATTGGTTGTCGCCCGGCCGAGCGACGAACGGTCGTTGACGAGCTCGACCAGGCGGGTCCCCTCCGGGCCCCTGACTTCGACGAACCCTCCGAGCGCCACAGTCCGCTCCCTGTTCCTCGACCTGTCCTCCCGGTGAGGAAATTCTCACCCACTGAGCCAACAGAATCCCGTCACCCCGCCATTCCGGCGTGCCCGGTCGGAGGCGGATCATCTCCTCAAGCGTGACAGGTTCCGATCGGGGAGGGAAAGCGAGATATGGGAATCAGGGTCGGTTTCGGGCGGGCGGGGGGCCTGGCGATGCTGATGGCGGCGAGCGTGGCCATCGGCGGGTTGCCGACCTCTTGGGCGGGAGCGACACAGGAGACGGCGCCCCCGGAGGGGTCGCCAGGGCCCGCCGATCTCTTCGCCCGGGCCGCAGGCACCTGGGGAGCCTGCGGCTCGTGGTGGACGGAGTCGCCCACGAAGACGGAGTCCGGCTCGGTCTGCGGAGTCGACGGGGTCGTCACCGACAACGGCCGGCCGACACAGCTGGCCGAGCCGCTGATCCACGTCTCGCGCTACGTCTGCGTCAAGCGCAGGCAACGCTTCGACTGCTCATCGGAGAGCTTCAGCGGCACCATGCGGCGGTCGGAGATGACCGTCGACCCGTTCCTGCGCCGGGCCACGATCCGGGGGACGCTTGGCGGGTGCGCCCTCGACGTGGAGTTCGCCGGGCTCGGCCGAGCCGTGCCGGAGGGCAACTTCTGGGAGAGCCATGGCATGGCCGGTAGGACGCCCACGCTCAGTCTCGGCGGGAACCACACCTTCACGACTCAGGCCAGCTGGTGGGGCGGCGTCTGCGGCGAGACGGTCGCCCCGAT
>JAICGL010000093.1 GCA_025923175.1 Acidimicrobiia bacterium | reverse complement strand
GGGCCCGGCCTTCGCCAGCGCCTCGACGACGATCTCCGGCACGGGGTCGTTGGGTGTCCCGACAGAGAGATCGACGATCCCCCCTGCCGCCTCCGCCGCCCGCTGCTTGAGCGCGTCGAGCCGGAAGTACGGGTAGATCGGCGGGACGAACCCTCCGCTGGCGGCGTCGTCGGACATCGCCGCCCATGCTAGGAGGCCAGGAACTCCCTGAAGCGATCGACGCCGCCTTTGGGGAGACGGGCCTGCACTCGGGTGGCCCGTTCGTCGTGGACCTCCACGAGGACTTCGCCTTCCCGGTGGAGGGCGGCGAGGACGTCGCCGCGCTCGTAGGGGACCGACAGCTCGACCACGGCGTTGAGCGCGCGGAGCCGCTCCACCAGGGCCTCGAGGAAGACGTCGGTGCCCTCGCCGGTGATGGCTGAGACCGGCACCGCTCCCAGGCCCTTGAGCATCACGAGCGCCTCGGGGTCGGCGACGTCGAGCTTGTTGGCCACCAGCAGCTCGGGAATCTCACCGGCGCCGAGCTCGCGCAGGACCGCCCGGACGGCCTCGATCTGGCGTTCCGCCTCGGCCGACGAGGCGTCGACGACGTGGACGAGGAGGTCGGCGTCGACCACCTCCTCCAGCGTGGACCGGAAGGACTCGACCAGCTGGTGGGGCAGCTTGCGGACGAACCCGACGGTGTCGGAGAGGAGCACGGTCTCGCCGCCCGGCAGGGAGAGGCGGCGGACGGTCGCGTCGAGGGTCGAGAACAGCCGGTCCTCCACCAGCACCCCGGCACCGGTCAGGCGGTTGAGCAGCGTCGACTTGCCGGCGTTCGTGTAGCCGACCAGCGCCACCAGCGGGTGCTCGGCCCGGCGGCGTGCCTTGCGCTGCGTGTCGCGCACCTTCGAGACGCCGACCAGGTCGCGCTCCAGCTTGGAGATCCGCCGGAGGATGCGCCGCCGGTCGACCTCGAGCTGCGTCTCGCCGGGGCCCCGGGTGCCGATCAGGCCGCCGCCCCGCCCGGCGCCGGCGCCCTGCTGGCTCATCTGCACACCCCGGCCCCGAAGCCGGGGCAGGCGGTAGCGGAGCTGGGCCAGCTCGACCTGGAGCATGCCGGCCTGGCTGTGGGCGTGCTGGGCGAAGATGTCGAGGATCAGCGCCACCCGGTCGACGACGTCAACCTTGAACAGCTTCTCCAGGTTGCGCTGCTGGGCCGGGGAGAGCTCCTCGTCGAAGATGACCACGTCGAGGTCGAGCATCTCGACCAGCTCCCGCAGCTCCTCGGCCTTGCCCTTGCCGATGAACGTGGCCGGGTCGGGTGTGTCACGCCGCTGCATCTCCTGGGCCACCGGGTCGGCACCCGCCGTGTCAGTGAGGAGGGCGAGCTCGGCCAGCGACGCCTCGGCCTCGTCGAGGCTGACATCGCCACCGCCGACCAGGAGGGCGCGCTGACGGACGACGCCGAGGTCGACCTCGGTCGCCGTGAGCCGGCGGCGCTGCCGCCCAGCAGATCCGTCGGGAGTCTGTCCTCGCACCTCATCGATCCGCCGGCCCGCGCCACCGGAACCCTTCGGACCGTCGGCTTCGATTCGGCGCTCGCTCACAACACCCCTCCCGCCAGCGGGACCGTGTCGGCCAGGCGGTCGAGGTCGACGTCGACATCGAAGACGTGCGCCACCGGGCCGCCCAGTTGCACCGCCATGCTCGTGTCGCTCGTGGGGGCGAGGTCGACGACCAGCTCACCGCCGGGCACGGCCACGGTCATGCGGGCCGGCGCCAGGCCGCGCCGGAGCGCGACGCCGGCGGCGGCGCAGGCCCCCGACCCGCAGGACGCCGTCTCACCCACGCCGCGCTCCCAGACCCGCATGCGCAGACCCGACGCCGTCGGGACGACCACCTCCACGTTGGTGCGGTTCGGGAAGCGGGCGTCGTGCTCCAGGATCGGGCCGTGCCGGTCGAGGGGCACGGCGTCGAGGTCGTCGACGAACACCACGAAGTGGGGATTCCCGACTCCGGCGGCATCGCCCCGGTACGAGACGCCGTCGACGGTGGCCTCGAGGTCGAAGGGGCTGTCGGCCAGCACCGGGATCATCTCGGGCGTGAACATGACGAGGCCCATGTCCGCCTCGGCGTAGTCGACCTCGCCGTCCTCGGGCCGGCGGCGGATCGTCATCTCGCGACGGCCCGCGGCGGTGTCGACCACCAGCCGGTCGTCCGCGCCCAGACCCAGCTTGGCGGCGACGTGGGCGAGGCAGCGCAGCCCGTTGCCACTGATCTCGGCCAGGCCGCCGTCGGCGTTGGTCAACTCCATCTCGCAGTCCGCGCCGTCGCTCCCGCCGAGAAGGCGGATGAGCCCGTCGGCGCCGACGCCCCGGCGCCGGTCGCAGAGCGCGGCCCGCAGCCCCGGGGCCAGCCGGTTGCGGCCGCGGGACCCGAGACGCGCCTCGAGATCGACCAGCACGAGGAAGTCGTTGCCGGTGGCGTGAAGCTTCGAGAAGTGGAGTGCGGTCACAGATCTCCCAATGAGCATGAACGATTCCACGTTGCCAGAAGCGCCGGGAGCGTTGCGAGCGGATTACCGGCGGAGCCGATCCAGGTGATGCGCCGGTCCCGGCGGAACCACATGCGCTGGCGGCGCGCCAGCTGACGGGTGCGCTCGGCCGTGCGGCGCAGCGCCGCCTCCAGCGTGGGGACGGATCCCTCGAGGTGGTCCAGGATCTCCTTGTACCCGATTCCCTCCCGGGCCGTGCGCGACAGACCTCCCGGTGCGGCTGCCAGCCGCTGCACCTCGTCGATCAGCCCGTCGTCGACCATGGTGGCGATCCGGGCCTCGATCCTTTCGGATCCGGCGTCCCGGGACGTCCAGATGCCGGCGGCCACCACCCGCAACGGGTTGCCGCCGTGGCCCTTCGGCTCGCCCTGCGTCGTGACGGCCGAACCAGGCGCGTCGCCGCCAAAGACGCCTGGGCCGAACGACGAGAAAGCCCGCCCCGTGGCCATCGTCACCTCCAGGGCCCGCACGATCCGGCGTGTGTTCCCCGGGTCGATCCGCCCGGCTGCGACCGGGTCGAGCTCGCTTAGTTCGGCCAGCAGCTTCGCCGGCCCGTCCGGTGCGTCGGCCCGCTCGTAGAGCGCCGCCCGCAGCTCCCGGTCCTCCCCCGGCAGGTCGAACCCGTCGACCACCGCCTGGTAGTAGAGGCCCGTCCCACCGACCAGCAGCGCCCGGCGCCCCCGAGCTTCGATGTCGACCACCGCCTCCCGGGCCGCAGCCTGGAACTGGGCCACCGAGAACTCCTCGCCGGGATCGACCAGGTCGAGGAGATGGTGCGGCACCGCCGCCTGCTCGGCGGCAGTCGGCTTGGCCGTGCCGACGTCCATGCCCCGATAGACCTGCATGGAGTCGACCGACACGATCTCGACGTCGCCCAGCGCTTCGGCGGCGGCGAGGGCCACTGCCGACTTCCCGGATGCGGTGGGCCCGACGAGGGCCAAGTGGGTGACGCGCTCGGAAGGAGCCGCCGTCACGTAGCGGTGACCGGGATCCGCACCCTGCGCCCCGGATCGGCTGTCTGGCGTATGAACGACCCGCGGAGGAAGTGCGGGGCGGCCGAGTCGATCGTCACCTCGGCAAAGGCGCCGGGCCGGAGCCCATTCCCATTCTCGGGGGCCTTGAAGTGCACGAGCTTGTTCTGCCTCGTCCGCCCGGTGGTCATGGCCGGGTCCTTTTTGGACGGCCCTTCGATGAGGACCTCTTCGACCTTCCCCACCCGCAGCTCGTGACGGGCCAATGCCGAGCGCGCCACCACTGCCGTCAAGCGCTGCATCCGCTCGGCGGTGACCTCCTGCGGCAAGAAGTCCTCGACCCAGGCCGCCGCCTCGGTCCCGGGCCGGGGCGAGAACACGAAGGTGTAGGCGGCGTCGTAGTCGGCTTCGGTGACGATCTCGAGAGTGGCGGCGAAGTCGTCCTCCGTCTCCCCCGGGAACCCCACGATGATGTCGGTCGTGACGGCCAGCTCGGGGATGGCCGCCCGGGCGGCCCGCAGCCGTACCAGGTACCGCTCTGCGGTGTAGCCGCGGTGCATGCGAGCGAGCGTCCGGTCGCTGCCCGACTGGAGTGGGAGGTGAAGGTGCTCGCACACCGAGCCGCACTCGGCCATGGCGGCGATCGTCTCCGGCCGCAGGTCCTTGGGATGCGGCGACGTGAACCGGATCCGCCGGATGGCGGGGACGGCGTCGATCGCCCGGAGCAGGTCGGCAAACCGGGGCTTGTACTGGCCGGCGCCGAGATCCCGCCCGTAGGAGTTGACGTTCTGCCCCAGCAGCGTGACCTCCGTCACGCCGTCGGCGGCGAGGTCCTCCACCTCCCGGACAATGTCGCCCATCCGCCGGCTCTGTTCCTTGCCCCGCACGGCCGGGACGATGCAGAAGGCGCAGGTGTTGTCGCAGCCGATCTGGATGGTCACCCAGGCGGCGTGGTCGACGTCGCGCCGGGCCGGCAACGCCGAAGGAAATGTCTCGCTCTCCTCGAGGATCTCCATGATCGGCCCCTCGAGCCGGGCCCGCTCCAGCAGGTCGACGGCGTGGGCCAGGTTGTGGGTCCCAAAGACGACATCGACGTGCGAGGCCCGCTTTTGGATCAGCTCGCGGTCCTTCTGGGCCAGACATCCGCCCACGGCGATCTGCAGGTCGGGTCGCTGGCGCTTCAGCGCCTTGAGGTCGCCGAGGTGCCCGTAGAACTTGTTGTCGGCGTTCTCCCGCACGCAGCAGGTGTTGAAGACGACGAGGTCAGCCTCCTCGGCCGACCCCACCGGCTCCATCCCCTGCTCGGTGAACATGCCCGCGAGGCGCTCCGAGTCGTGCTCGTTCATCTGGCACCCGAAGGTGCTGATCCAGAAGCGCTTCCCGGTCACCGCTCCAGTCTACGGATGCGCCCGGAACAACAGGCCCAGACGCGGCGAAGCGCCCCCGGAGGGGCGCTTCAGCACACGTTGGCAAGGCCCTTGGGCCCAGCGCGAAAGATCTAGGCGTTCAGGCGGGACAGATCGACCGGGACGGTTTCGCCCGGCGTGCCGACCCGACCGGTGCTCCGCACCCGGTTCTCGACCGAGAGGCGAATGGCCGTGCGGCCCTCGCCCTGGATCTCGACGTCGGCGAACGTCGGGATACAGACGAGATCAATCCCTGAAGGCGCTACGTAGCCCCGAGCAATGGCAATGGCCTTGATCGCCTGGTTGAGCGCGCCGGCGCCGATGACCTGCACTTCGACGCTGCCCATCTGCCGGACGACCCCTGCCAGTGCCCCGGCCACCGAGTTCGGGTTGGACCGGGATGACACTTTCAGGACTTCCATGGCGGTGCCTTCCTTTGGGGGTCGATGGAATAGTGCGTGTCTTCTGTGACGATACGCCGCTTTCCTGCCAAAAACAGGTCGTCGCCGAACCGTTTGCCCGAATCCTTACCAAGCCTACTTACGACCCGCCCTCCGTCCAACCCCTGCGCACCCACCCGAGGTGACATAACAGAGCATTCACATTGGGCGTTACTACATGGTAACCCACGTGAAATGGGGCCTGCGACATTCACAGGCCCCATTCCCAACCGCCTCGACGGCCAAACGTCACTGCTCGATCTCGGCCACCTCGGGCTCGATCTCGGCCATCACCTCGCCGATGCCGGCCTTGCGCATCACCTTGTCGGTGATCTCGACCATCAGCTCGGGGTTGTCGACCAGGAACTCCTTGGCCTTCTCCCGGCCCTGGCCGAGCTGCTCGCCCTCGTAGGTGAACCACGCCCCCGACTTCTTCACGATCCCAAGGTCGACGCCGAGGTCGATGACCGAGCCCTCCCGGCTGATGCCCTTGCCGTACATGATGTCGAACTCGGCCTGCTTGAAGGGCGGGGCGGTCTTGTTCTTCACGACCTTCACCCGGGTGCGGTTGCCCACCACCTCGGCGCCATCTTTCAGGCTCTCGATCCGGCGGATGTCGAGCCGGACCGACGAGTAGAACTTGAGCGCCCGGCCGCCGGGGGTGGTCTCGGGCGAGCCGAACATCACGCCGATCTTCTCCCGCAGCTGGTTGATGAAGATGGCGATCGTCTGCGACCGGTTGAGGTTGGCGGTGAGCTTGCGCAGCGCCTGGCTCATCAGCCGGGCCTGCAGGCCGACGTGGGTGTCGCCCATCTCCCCCTCGATCTCGGCCCGGGGCACGAGGGCGGCCACCGAGTCGATCACGACGACGTCGAGCGTGCCCGACCGGATCAGCATGTCGGCGATCTCGAGGCCCTGCTCCCCGGTGTCGGGCTGGGAGATCAGGAGCTCGTCGATGTTGACGCCGATGGCCTTTGCGTACACAGGGTCCATCGCGTGCTCGGCGTCGATGTAGGCGCACGTCCCGCCGTTGCGCTGGGCTTCGGCCACCACGTGCATGGCCAGGGTCGACTTCCCCGACGACTCGGGCCCGAAGATCTCCACAATCCGGCCCCGGGGGAGCCCACCGACCCCCAGCGCCACGTCAAGGGCCAGCGCCCCGGTCGGGATGACCTCAATCTGCATGTGGGCGTTCTCGCCCAGGCGCATGATCGAACCCTTGCCGAACTGCTTCTCGATCTGGCCGAGTGCCATCTCGAGGGCCTTGTCACGCTCCACTGGAACCCTCCTGGGTCGTCGTTCGTCGACTGGGGGAAGTCGCCAGGGGCAGCGTACCTGCGGGGTGTGACACTGACGACAACCGTGGAATTTCACGCCTGTCAAGAACAGTACCTCGAACGTTCGTTCGCCTCAAGCACCCCGCAGCGGGAACCGCTCCAGAACCGAGTACTTCGGGCCCTGCGACGACAGCTGGCTCTGGTAGAGCACGACCTCGCCGACCGTGAACGGCTCCCCCACCGGCGCCGAACCGATGGTCGCCAGCACCTCGGCGACGTTGTCCGGCGTCTTCAGGCGGGCCAGCGTCAGGTGCGGATGGAACTCCTTCCGGTCGGGCTCGTACCCGTGCGGCCGGAGGCCACCGGCCACCACCGCCGCCAGATCAACCACGTCCGGCCCGCCGACCGCGGGCCCCATCCACACGACCCGGGCCCGCCCCGGCTTCGGAAAGGCGCCGGCTCCGCCCAGCTGGAACGAGAACGCGGTCTGGTCCCCCAGCGCTAAAGCCAGACCATCGACAACGGGCGCCAGCTTCCGCACCGGCCCGAGGAACTGCAGCGTCAGGTGGTAACGCTCCCGCTGCTCCCACCTCAGCCCCACCCGCACGGATCGGGCCGGAGCCACCGCCGCCGCCACCGCGTCCAGCACGTCCTCCGGCGGCTTGACGGCCACGAAGGCCCGCCCGATCTCCGGAGGCTCCCGGTTCAGAGCATTCCCCTCCCGGGACGGCCGAGGAGGCGAAGGCGGGCCATGTTGAGGAGCGAGATCGTGGAGAACTGGCGGATCCGCAGCCGGTCGCCGGGCAGGTTGGCGCGCAGCGCCTCAGGTTCGTGGCCCGGCAGCGCGAGCCCGAAGAAGACCGTGCCCACCGGCTGGCCTTCCTGTTCGGTGGGGCCGGCGACGCCGGTCACGGCCAGGCCGACGTCGGCGTCCAGCACCCGCCGGGCCCCCTCCGCCATCTGGATGGCGCACTCGGCGCTGACCACCTGCTCGGCCGTGACGCCGAGTACCGACCGCTTCACCTCCGTGGCGTAGGAGACGATCGAACCCTTGAAGATCTCGCTCGACCCCGGGGCGTCGGAGATACGGGAGCCCACGAGGCCGCCGGTCAGCGACTCCGCCAGGCCGAGCGTCCAGCCCTTCTGGCGGAGCAGGTCGCTCACCACCGACTCCATCGTCTCGTCATCGACGCCGAAGATGAGGTCGCCGAGCTCGTCACGCAGGATCCGCTCCTCGGCCCCGATGAGAGCTTCGGCCTCCTCGAGCGTCCCGGCCTTGGCCGTGATCCGCACGACCAGGCCCTCGATGCCCCGGGCGAGGAAGGCGATGGTCGGGTTGGTCTGCGTGTCGACCCGGCTCGCGATCCGCTCCGACAGCCCCGACTCCGAGCTCCCCCAGGTTTTGAGGCTCCGGGAGAGGATCGTTCCCCGCTGGCCCGACTTCTCCAGCAGATGCGGCACCACCGCCGACTCCACCATGTGCTGCATTTCGTGCGGCACGCCGGGCACGGCGTAGATCACCTTGTCGCCCACCGGGCACAGCAACCCGGGGGCCGTGCCCTTCGGGTTGGGGATCGCCTCCCCGCCCTTCGGGACATCGGCCTGGCGCAGGTTGCTGGCGGGCATCGGCCGGCCCAGGGACAGGAACAGCTCGCGGATGGCGTCGGTCAGGTCCTCGCGCCGTTCGAGCGACGTACCCATCACCTCGGCGATCGCCTCCCGGGTGATGTCGTCCTGCGTCGGGCCGAGCCCGCCGCACACGATCACGGCGTCGGCCTGCTCGAGCAGGTACCGCAGCAGCCCCACCATCCGGGCCTGGTTGTCGCCGACCTGGATGTGGAGGTAGCTGTCGATGCCGGCGGCGGCCAGCTGCTCACCGATCCAGGAGCTGTTGGTGTCGACGATCTGGCCGAGGAGAAGCTCCGTCCCCACGGCGAGGACGTCACATCTCATGGACCGGTTTCTTGGGCGCGCCCGTCCGCTGCGCCGCCACCACGATGTCGAGCCCCGACACCACCGTCAGCGCCACGGCCATCCAGAGGATCGAGAGCCCCAGGCCGTAGTAGTCGGCAGTGGACGGGCACAGCGCCCACCCCACGGCCACGAGCTGGAACACCGTCTTCATCTTGCCCAGGTTCCTGGCGGGCATCGAGATGCCCCGACGGCCGGCCACGGTGCGGTAGAGCGAGACGCCGACCTCGCGCACGGTGATCAGGATGACGGCCACCCAGGGAAAGACTCCCTCGGCCGCCAGCGACGCGAGGCCGCCGATGGCCAGGAACTTGTCGGCCAGGGGGTCGAGGAAGGCGCCCGACCGGGTCGTGCCGTCACGCCGGGCGAGCCAACCGTCGAGCCCGTCGGTGCTGGCCAAGATGATCCAGCCCACCGTGGCCCGCCAGGAGACCCCGTCGGTGGCGATCACCTGCAGCAGCGGGATCGTCAGGGCGAAGCGCAGCGCGGTGACCAGGTTGGCCGGCGTGAGCAGCGCACTCGGCCCGAACCGGGAGATCGGCGACACCGGCTGGGCACCCATCTCAGGCGGCCTCGGCCTTCGCCTCGAGGTCGGGGCCAACGGCCGAGATCACCCGGGCGGTCACGATCGACCCTGGCACCAGGCCGGCACTGTCCTTGGCGGCTCCCGCCGCCGTTGTCGGGGGGACACCCCCCATCCCCCCGGGGGTGAAACGCACGACGCCATCGATCTCGGGTGCTTCCCGATGGGTGCGGCCGACGGGCACGCCCCCTTCATTCCCATCCACGAGGACTTCGACCCTGGAATCGACCAGAGCGTCACGGGCGGCTTGCGTCAGCCGGTCCTGGACCACCGACAACTCGTCGAGCCGCTCCTTCACCACGTCCTCGTCGACGGCCCCCTCCATCGCCGCCGCCGGCGTGCCGTCCTCGGGCGAGAAGGGGAACAGCCCGGCCCAGTCGAGCCCGGCCGCTTCGAGGAACCCGAGCAGTTCCTCGTGGTCGTCCTCCGTCTCGCCCGGGAACCCGACGATGAACGACGACCGGAACGCGGCGGCCGGCTCCCGGCGCCGGATGCCGTCGATCATGGTCAAAAACCGCTCCCCGCTCCCCCACCGGCGCATCCTCTTGAGCAGCGGCTCCGAGGCGTGCTGGAGCGACAGGTCGAAATAAGGCACCGGCGTCTCGAGGTCGAGGATGGCCCCCACCAACGGGTCGCGGACCTGCGACGGGTAGAGGTAGAGCAGACGCACCCGCGCCAAGTCGTCGCCCGACAGTGCGTCGAGTGAGTGCAGCAGCGGGGCCAGCGCCCCGGGAGACCCGGTGTCGCGTCCGTAGGAGGCGAGGTCCTGCGCCACGAGCACGATCTCGCGCGCTCCGCCGGCCACGAGGCCGCGGGCCTCGGCCAGGATCGACTCCGGCGCCCGCGACCGCTGCTTCCCCCGGAACGACGGGATGGCGCAGAAGGCGCAGGTCCGGTCGCAGCCTTCGGCCACTTTC
>JAICGL010000092.1 GCA_025923175.1 Acidimicrobiia bacterium | reverse complement strand
GCGGCTCTTCACCTCCGTGATCGGGGCGCTGCGGTCGTACCGGGACCTGCGTTACATCTCCGACTTCAGCCAGGCGCTCCGCCGCTTCGTGCCCGAGGAACTGACCCGCATCCTCGGCAAGCGCAGCATCGTCGATGTCGTGCTCGGCGACCACGTCGAGGGCACCATGGGCGTGGTCTTCTCCGACCTGCGCGCCTTCACGACGCTGTCGGAGCAGCTGTCGCCGGACGCGACGTTCCGCTTCCTCAACGACTACCTGAAGGAGATTGGCCCGGTCACCCGGGCGCATGGCGGCTACATCGACAAGTACGTCGGCGATGCCATCCTGGCCATCTTCCCCGACGGGCCCGACGATGCCCTCCAGGCGGCGCTGGCCATGCAGCGCCAGGTCGACGTGTTCAACCGGGCCCGGGAGGCGGCCGGGGAGCCGCCAGTGACCATCGGCGTCGGCGTCCACTCCGGGCCATTGGTGCTCGGCATCATCGGCGAGTCGGAGCGCCTCGAGGGCACCGTCATCGCCGACTCCGTGAACCTGGCCTGCCGTCTCGAGGGGCTCTGCAAGGACTTCGGCGTGCGGATCGTCACCACCGAGGAGTGCCTGGCGGCAGCCAAGGACGCCGCTGCGTACGCCACCCGCTTCCTCGGCGAACTGCCCGTCCGGGGCAAGGCCGCCCCCGTCCGGGCCTACGAGTTGGTGGTCTAGGGGAAGATGCCGCGGAACCGGATGGCGGCCGCCACACGGTCCAGGGCCACGCAGTGGGCGCCGCGGCGGAGATCGACGCCGAGGCCTTCGGAGCGGTCCCAGACGGCATTGAAGGCCGCCTGCATGCGATCCCGGAGCCGCTCAGCGGTCACGGCCGGATCCCAGGGGTAGCCCTCCCGGGCCTGGACCCACTCGAAGTAGGAGGCGGTCACTCCTCCGGCATTGGCGAGGATGTCGGGCACGACCAGCGTGCCCTTCTCGGCCAGGATCTCGTCGGCCTCCACCGTGGTCGGCCCGTTGGCGCCTTCCACGATCACCTGGGCGGTGAGCGCTCGGGCCTGGTCAGCGCCGATGGCGCCGGCGAGGGCGGCGGGCACGAACGCCTCGCACGGCACGGCGAAGAGCTCCTCGGACGGGAGCGGATCCCCGAGCGCGAAGCCGGCCACGGTGCCGTTGGCCCGCACGTGGGTCGCCAGCGCGGCGACGTCGAGACCAGCCGAGTTGGTGACGGCCCCCATGAGGTCGCCCACGGCCACGATTCGCACGCCGAGGCTCGACAGCAGATAGGCCAGCGGCCCGCCGACCTTCCCGAAGCCCTGCAGCGCCACGCGGGCGCCGGCCACCGGCAGGCCGAGCTTGGCGAAAGCCTCCCGCACCATGATCGTCACGCCTTCGGCGGTGGCGCCGTGGTGGCCCTGCACACCACCGACCTCCAGCGGCTTGCCGGTGACGACACCGGGGGCGGCCTCACCACGTGCCATGGCCACGGTGTCCATCAGCCAGGCCATCACCCGCTCGTCGGTGTTGACGTCAGGGGCGGGAACGTCACGGTCTGGGCCCAGCATCGGGAGAATCTCCCAGGTGTAGCGGCGGGTGACGCGCTCCAGCTCGGCGGTACTCAACGTCGAAGGGTTGCAACGCACCCCGCCCTTCCCGCCGCCGAACGGCAGATCGACGATGGCGCACTTCCAGGTCATGGCGATGGCCAGGGCGGCGACGTCCTCCTTCGTCAGGGCAGGATGGAACCGCAGCCCCCCCTTGGCCGGGCCGCGGGCCGTGTCGTGGTGGATGCGCCAGCCGACGAACACGTCGACGTGGCCGTCGTCGCGGCGGACGGGCACCGACACCTCGAGCACCCGTTTGGGCCGCGACAGCACCGCCAACACGTCGTCTTCGAGGCCGATGAGCCGGGCTGCTTCCTCGAGCCGTTCCACCTCGGACTGCCACGGGTCGAACCGGGTGGACGTCGGCGCGGGCTCCGCGGGCTGCGCCGAACCGGCCGAGCCAGGTGGGGCAGGAGGATCGAGCGCCCGCGTCACCCCTACGACGTTACCGGCTTCATACCCCGACCCGGTGGAGGAACTCCGCCAGACCTGCCACCAGTGGGTACGTTTCGAGCGCTTTGGCCGGGACCCAGGCGACGTCGTCGGCATCGTCACCAGCCCGGGGCACCGCAGCGGGGTCGACCGGTTCGGCAGCGAAATCGAGGATGACGTAGTGGTACGGGCCGGGGTCGTCTCCTATCCGTTCGGCCCACCCGAGGAACCGTCCGACCACTACCTCGAGGCCGGTCTCCTCCAGCACCTCCCGGGCCAACGCCGCCTTGAGGCCTTCGCCGAATTCGACCCGCCCGCCGGGGATGGACCACTGCCCCACCGCTGTCCCCCTGGCCCGGCGGATCAGTAGGACCTCGTCGCCTCGGCGGACGACGGCGCCCACGGCCACCTCGGGGTGGGTGGACTCAGGCGTCGGTGGCCCCGCCGGTGTCGCCGGTCTCGGTGTCGGGCCCGGAGTCGAACGCATGGTGCATCACGATCGCTCGAGCGGTGAATCCGCTCTCCTCGAAGAAGTTCTTGGCCGCCCGGTGGCCGGGTAGGGCAAACGCGTCGACGCCGACGCAACCCTCCCGCACGCAGAAGGCGACCATCGCCTCGAGCATCGCCTCCCCCACTCCGACGGCCCGCGCCTCGGAGTCGACGAACATTTCGCTGACCACGCCGAGGCGGCCGTCGTCGGCCAGCGTCTCGACGCTCACCACGCCGAAGCCCACGACGACATCGTCGATCGTGCCGACAATGACGCAGGTCGCCGGGTCGGTGAGGAGTGCCCCATACACCTCCGCCGGCGAGCCCGGCCGGGCTTCCCGCACCGCCCAGATCCGTCCACCCCGCATCGGGGTGAGCTCGGCCCGGAGCGCCTCGACCAGGCCGACGATGGCCGGCAGGTCCTCCGGCGTCGCCGCCCGGACGGCTTCTTCCATCTACGAGTCGAGGAGCCGGTCGATGGCGAGGAGGACGGTGCGGCGCCCGCGGCTGCCCTCCTCGTAGGACCGGATCGCCCGCAGCTCCTCGGGCGTGAGGCCGCTCAACCTGGAGACGACCTGCGAGGCCGACAGCCCGTCGTACTCCTGGATGGGTAGATCGGCGGCCGACGCTGCCTTCGCGGCGGGACGGCGGGCCCGCTTGGTGGCGCCCGCTGCTTTCGTGGCCGTCGTCTTGGTCGACTTCCGCGCTCCGCCCGCCTTGGCTGCAGGTTTGCGGGCCGCGGCCGGCTGAGCGGCCATCTTCGCCGCGGCCGGTTCCGCGGCGTCGTCGGCCGGCGAGGACGGTGCGGTCGGCGTCGCGTGGGCGGTCACATTCGTCATCGCATCGCCGGTGCCGCTTCCGTTGGACCCGTCGCCCGCCATGTTGGGCAGGAAGCTGGCCAGACCCCCGGCCGCCTGCTTCGCGTCACGCAGGCGGGCGTCGACTTCGCGGCGGAGCTGACGCCCGCCGAAGGTCACAGCCACCTGCCCGATCATGCGGGCCTTGCGGACCTCTTCCGAGATCCGCTCCTCGGCCCCGGCGAGCTGAGCACAGCCCTTGGCCATGGCCTGGCCCACCAGGTCGGGCACGGCGCTCACGAACTCTGGCGCTCGCTTCCAGGCCATGAAGGCCAGGCCGATGGGCGTGTGCACGAAGAGGTCCTTGACCCAGTCGACGGGCTGCTTGCCCTCCGGCTGACCCTGACCGTTGCCGTACGTCATCGGCGCGCAGTCTAGGGCTGTGCCTCGCCACCGTCGCCCATCAGGGCGCCCCTGGAGCGTCGGCGCCGAGCGGCCACGAGTGCTGCGGCCAGCAGCACCGCCGAGCCCAGCATGGCCCACTCCCCCGCCACCGTGTAGGGCGTGCGGCCCCGGTAGGTGTCGACCTCTCCGACGAGGACCGTCGGTTCGAACAGGCGCGTCTCGCCCCGCACGCGGCCGGTGTGGTCGACCACCGCCGTGATCCCGGAGATGGCCGCCTGCAGCAGGGGGCGGCCGGTCTCAGCGGCCCGGAACTGTCCCATGGCCAGATGCTGGGCGGAGTTCGCCGACCGGCGGTAGGAGCGGTTGTTGGTCAGGACGACCAGCGCGTCGGCACCCTGGCGGGCGTACTCCCGGGCCAGCGCCGGGAAGGCCGACTCGAAGCAGATGAGCGCCCCGGCCCGGTGGTCGCCGACCGCGAACACTGTCGGCCCGGGGCCGGGCTCATAGTCGGTCGGCACCTGCTGGAGCTCCTCGATGAACGACAGCGCCGAGCGCCACGGCACGTACTCGCCGAAGGGAACGAGATGGCGCTTGCTGTAGAGCTCAGCGGTGCGGCCGGTGCCGGTCGGCTCCTTCGTCGCCGGACCCGAACCGGTCGGCTCCTCCGGATCCGCCGGCTGCGGCCGGTAATGAAAGACGGTGTTGAAGAGCCGGTCGTGCGGAGCCGGCGTGTTGCCCCCAGCCAGGACGTCGGCGTCGTGGTCGGCCGCCAGCGCCGACAGCGCCAGGTCGAGGAAGCGGTCCTGGCGCGGGTCGGCGTCGAGACTCGACTCCGGCAGCATGATCAGATCGACCGGATCCTTGATGTCACCGGCGAGGTCGAGATGCTTCCGGACGATGTAGCGATCTCCGATCTCCGTCGGGTTCGGGTCCCGGTTGAGGTCGTTGCCCTGGACCATGGCCACCCTGAGGCGACCGGTCGGCGTGAGATCCGGCAACGCAGCGGCAGCCAACCCGGCGACGGCCATTACGGCCACCACGCCGCCCAGCGACCGGACGAGCACCTCGCGGCGGGCTCGCCCGAGCGCGCCCTCGAGTAAGAGACCGTTCACACTCACGGCCATCCACGACACGACGGCGACGCCACCCCAGCCCGCCACAGCCCGGGCCACGCCCAGGTCATGGAAGGCGTAGCCCACGTCACCCCAGGGAAACCCGCCGAACGGCACCCGCCCCCGCCCGGCCTCGACGAGGACCCACACCGACGCCACGACTGGTGCGCCGGTCAACCCCCGCCGCCCGAGCCAGCCGACCACCGCCCCGGCGAGCATCCACCACGACGACAGGAACAGGACGAAGGGCCCCACGGCCACAACACCGAAGTAGCGCGACCACTCGACCAGCACGCCGAAGAAGGCGATCCCGGCCGCTCCGCCGTAGAGGGCGCCGGCGACGGGGCCGACGCCACGCCACGCCCACAGCAGCGGCACCAACGCCACGAGCGCCAGCGGGCCGAGGTCGAGCGGCGGAAAGGCGGCCGACAGCAAGAGCCCTGAAAGCACCGCCGCAGCGAGGCGCCGGGGCCGAGTCATCAGTGCAACGGCACCGGGTGCCTATTGCGCCCCGACCAGCGCCCTATACGCAGTCGGAGCAGAGCATCCGTTCCGGGTCGGCCAGCTGGCTCGGATGCTTGACCAGGAAGCACGAGCGGCAGACGAACTCGCCAGGCCGTTTGGGCGGGATCCGGGCGCCCGGTTCGGCGCGGTCGTCCCCTTCGCTGTCGTCCTCGTCCTCGTCGTACTCGTCTTCGTCGAGAAGGCCGCTGGAGGTGCGCTCGAGCAGCAGGACGTCGAGCGGTTCCTCGACGTCGTCCGGGTGCAACTCCTCCTCGAGGTCGACGACCTCGTCTTCCTCGTCCTCAGCCTCCTCGTCGCCGGCGACGACGGTCTCGGCGTCGTCGTCGATCAGGACGTCGTCTTCATCGACATCGACGTCGTCCTCGTCGATGTCCATGTCGGAACTGAACTCGTCGTCCTCCTCGAGCTCGTCGATATCGTCCGGTTCGGACGGTTCCTCTTCTTCTTCCTCTTCGAATTCGTCGTCGGCCATCCAGCAATCTCTCCTCGAAAGGTGCCGGAGTATAAGCCGAAACGCCCGCCGGGTCGCGCTGCGCGCCCTCGAGGGGCAACATGCGGCGGTAGGGCCCCCAGAAAATGCGGGAGCCCAGGAGACCGTTGGGGCCACTGTTTAGCCCGATCCGCTCCAGCGCGGATGGGTTATTCCAGCGTTCTCTACTGGGTCTCCTGAGCTCCACCCCGACCCGTCGCCTCTTCCGAGTAGCCAGCGGACCCTCGGAAGCCCACGACCTTGGCGCAACAGGTTTCGGGCGCTGCTAAGTGAGCCTGATCGGGTGGGGTGGTGTCAAGTCCGCAAGATCGGGACTTGGGAGCACTGACCTGCTGCTTTGCACCTACCCGCCGCATACCTGCTGGTCAGAGCAAATGAAGAAAAATTTTATGTGCGACGACGCTTCGCGGTCGCGTCGGTGACGCAGTGATGACGGCAGTGCGCGCCGCGCTCGTCTGGTGGTCAGCTGACCTCTGCGAGGCGGATTCCTGCCGACGCGCAGGCGGCGCGCGAGCGACCTCCGCCGATGGGCTCCACCTCGATGGCGGAAGGCAGTTGCTCTTTGACGTCGGACGCGTGCGTGACCACGAGAACCTGACGGAATCGTGCTCCGAGCCGGGTGAGGGCACCGAGGAGGCGATCGCGATGTTCGCCGTCGAGTGCACCGAGCACTTCATCGAGCACCAGCAAGCCGACTGCTCCTCCGGAGAGAAGATTCACCTGCTCGCCGATCGCGACTCGCAGCGACAGGTTCGCGAGATCAGTCTCCGAACCGGAGTGCCGATCGAGCGGGTGGCCGGCAGTGCCGACACGTAGCTCGAAGCTGTCGCCGTCGACCTCGAGGCTGTCGAAGCGGCCGTCGGTCAACTCCCGGAACAACGCCGTCGTCTGGGCCGACAGTGCCGGACCTACTTGCCCCACAAGGCTGTTGCGGAATTCGCCGAGGAGTTCAGCCAGGCGGCCGAGGTGCCGTGCCTCCGCTTCACGGTCGGCCAATTCGGCACGGCGGGACAGTTCGGCATCGATCCGGGCACGGCGCTCGATCAGCCGCTCCGATAGGCCGCGCTCATCGAGGCGGGCGTCGGTCAGTGCGGTGCGCGCCTGGTCGACGGCCGATGCCGCCTGCGCCCGCGCCTCGATGGCGGCGCTATGGGCGTTGGCGTCGAATCGGAGGGCTTTGCCCTCGGCCATGAGCCGGCCGGCCTCCCCACCGGCCTCCTCCACCGCCGCTTCCTCGGCCGCTACCGCCGCCGCCAACGACGGACGGGCCTTCAACCGTTCCTCGAGCCTGAGCCCCGCGTCCCGGGCGGCCTCTGCTTCCTTCGCCTGCCGACGCAGCGTTGCTGCATCCGCGGTGCAATTGCGGCCGCCGCCCTCCAAGCCTGAAAACGTTGCTACGACAAGGGTTTCGGTCTCTTCGAGGGCTGCCCGGGCGGCAGCGACCTCGGCGCGCAGGGCGGCCGATCGCTCTTCCTGGCCGCGGGCGCGCCGCAGCGCGACGGTGGCTGCCTGCTCCGCTTCCCCGGCGGCCGCTCGTTCCGCCCGGGCGGCGGCGAGCTCCGCGCCGGCCGCCTCGGCCGCCGCCGCCGCCTCCTCGCGGGCGAGCTCGCGATGGCGCTGCACCTCGTCGAACGAGGCACCGAGCTCTTGCCCGCACAAGGGACAGGGCGCTTCCGGGTCGAGCCCATCGGCCGCCAGAGCCTCCCGGGCCGCGAGATCGAGCCGCTGCGTCGCTGCCGCCACCGCGGCTTCGGCCGCCCCGAGCCGCCCGGCCGCCTCGCTCGAGCGGCGGCTCGCTGCGGCGACCGCCTCCTCGAGCATCTCCAGGCCTGGTAAGGGATTTGAGCCGTCAGTGATCCCTGACGCGTCGGCGGCATCGGTCGCCCCCATCTCCCCGGCCGGGCGCAGCCCCTCCGACAGAGCGACCTCGGCGCGAGCCACACGAGCGGCCGCGGCGTCGCGCCGCTCCAGCCCTTCGAGCTGCGCTCGAAGGGCGTCGAGGCCCCCCGCCGCGGACGTGAGGGCGGGCAGGCGCTCGGCAGCGGTGTCGAGCTCCGCCAGTTCCGCACGGCGCCCGGCCAGGCGGGTGTTGGCTTCCTCGTGCCGGCGCCGGGCGGCGCTGTACGCCGCCGCCAGCCGGTCACGCTCCTGCTTGCGCCGCTCCTCCTCGGCGGCGACGGCCACGGCACTCGCCTCGGCCTCCGATGCAGCGGCCAACGCCGCTTCGGCTGCGATCCGAGCGGCCTGCGCGGCCACAAGCTTCCCGTCGAGCTCGGTCGCCTCGGCGGCCAGGGCGTCGACATCGCCGAGCACGAGCCGCGCTGCCTCGATCTGCTCGACCGCAGCGCGGGCCTGCGACCGTGCCGTGTCACGGGCGCGGTCGAGCGGAGTGATGCCCAGGAGGTCGAGCACCAGCTTGCGCCGCTCCTCGGGCCGGCGGCCGGAGAAGGCGTCGAGCTGCTTCTGCTCGCAGAACACAGACGATCGAAATGCCTCGGCACTCATGCCGAGTACGTGGTGCACGTACTGCCGCACCGCCACGGCCCCCGCCGCAACCCGCTGCCCGTCGCAGGCCGCTTCCGCTTTGACGCCGTTGGCCGCGCCCGACAGGGTGCGCGTCACCTCGTAGAGATGCCCGTCGTGCTCGAACTCAACGGCTGCGACGGTCTCGCCGGTGGCGCCGTCGGACCGCAGCGCTTCCTTGGTGGTGCGGGCCACCCCGAAGAGCGCCCACAGGATCGACTCCACCAGCGTCGACTTGCCTGCGCCGTTGGGGCCGTAGATCCCGACGACCCCGGGCGGAATCTCAATGTCGAGTTCGGGGAAGACCCGGAAGTTCCGCAACGACAAACGGGTGACGCGCACTAGTGCCTCTGCAACATCAGCCGCTCGCCTCGTCGATGGCGGCTTGGATCAGGTCGTCGCCCAGCGCCAACAGCCGCTCGGGGTCGTAACCAGTCAGGTCTTGCCGACGGAGGAAGCGGGCCCAGCGGTCGCCGATGGCGTCTCGGGTCGGCAGGTCCGTCACGCGGGACGCGGCGTCGAGGAACGCCGGCTCGAGCCGGAACCAGAGGGCGTGGCGATACGCCTCGGCCACCCGGGTGTGGTCGAGGAGGCGCCAGGCCTGGGGATCGGCACCGTCGACGAACAGGCGGGCCACCGCTCCGTCGGGCACTGCTTTCGCTCGCTCGACGACAGCCGCCTCCAGGTCGTCGGGTGAGAGGCCGGCTGCCGCGACCGTTTCGGGCGTGACCAACGGCCGGCCGCCCGGGAGGGCGTGATGGCGGCAGACGCCGCTGTCGGTGTCGAGCGAGACGACCCCTTTCGGCCGGTCGGGGTCGTCGGCGAAGGAGAACGTGTCGGTCGACCCGGCGTACCACACGGTGTCGCGCACCTTGGTGTGGACGTGGTAGTGGCCGAGCAGCACGAGGTCGGACCGCAAGGCTTCGGCATCGACCTCGATCTCATTGATATCTCGAGATCGAGGCTCGACCTGAGGTACACGTGGATGGGTCACCAACAGGTTCACCCGGTCGCCGCTGCGGTTCGCGGCGGCCGCGTCGAGACCGGCCAGGCTCTCGTCGACGGTGAGCATCTGCGGCACGGCGTGGATACGGACACCCGGCAGGTCGAAGGCCTGGTACGTGCCGTCGTAGGCGAGGTGGAACTCCGGAAACGTGTCGGCCAGCGGGGCGTACGGCGACCCCGTCCCCGGAAGGCGGGGCGTGTCGTGGTTGCCGGAGATGGCGACCAGCGGTTTGCCGTGGGCCCGGATCTTTCCCAACGCCCGCTGCGCCACCCGGTAGGCGCGGTAGCCGGGCCGGGGGTGGTCGAACACGTCGCCCAGCCACAGCACGATGTCGGGTTCGAGCGTCAGGGCGAGATCGACGGCCGCCTCGAACGATTCCTCGAAGTCGTGCTCCCGCTGGTTGGCACCGTCGGACGTGGTGCGGCTGTAGTACTGCCGCCCGAGATGGGCGTCGCCCAGGGCTACGACTCGGGCCATCCGGCGTCCCCTCCTCCCAAGAACCACTCACGTCGCGCTTCGAATGACATGCTTGTGACTCTACACATACGGTACGACACTCACGGCCCGACAAAGGGTCGCCATGGCTCGGTGCCGAAGGTGGTGGGTACATGCTCGTGACCAACCATGTCGCCGCCGGCGCCGCGATCGGTGCCCTGCTCCACCGCCGCCCGACGCTGGCCTTCGCCGCCGGCGTCGCCTCGCATCTCGCCATGGACTGTCTCCCCCACTGGGGCCTGCCCCGGGGGCCGGAGTCCCACGCGT
>JAICGL010000091.1 GCA_025923175.1 Acidimicrobiia bacterium | reverse complement strand
TGGCGGCGTCGACCCGTTCGGCGGCTCGCTCCAGATGGCGCAACGCCTCCTCGAAGGCGGACGTCTCGAGCGCGAAGCGCCCGGCCATGACCAGGGCCCGGAACGTCCGCTTGGGGTCGGCGGCGGGGCCGGCCTCGAGCAGGTGGTTGGCGATGCCGGCGGCTTCGGGCGCCAACGCGGCGGCGTAGTGGCGCTCGAGTGCCTCCGCCGCCCGGGCATGGAGCCGTCGGCGCCGCGGGGCGGACAGCTCGCTCAACACGGTCTGGCGGATGAGCTCGTGAGCGAAGATGAAGCGGTCCTCGTCGGAGGCGTCGTCGAAGGCGAAGATGAGCCGGGCCCGCTCCGCCTCCTCCACGATGTCGAGCAGGCGGTCCTCGGAAATCTCCTCCAGGTAGCGAAGAAGCTCGAAGGAGAACACCCGCCCGAGCACCGCCGCGGCGGCCAGGATCTTCGGGCCGTCCTCTCCGAGGCGCCGGAGGCGGGCGCCGACCACCATCCGTACGCCCTCGGGGACGTCGAGGTCCTCGACCGACAGGTCGGCGCGAAAGCGGCCGTCGGCATCGAAGAGCCGGCCTTCCTCGACCAGGTGCTTGAACACCTCCTCCGTGAAGAACGGATTGCCCTCGGTTTCGGCGTAGAGGACCTCGACGAGGCGGGGCGGCGGTTCCTGGCCGGCCATCCCGGCCGCCATCTGGGCCACACCCTCCTGGGGCAGGCGCCCGAGGGGCATGCGTCGCGCCAGGCGCCGGCGGGTCAGCTCCTCGAAGGTGCGCGACAGGGGGCGGCCGACGTCGAGCTCGCTGTCGCGGTAGAGACCCACCACGAGGACGGGCACGTCGGCGATCCGTTCGGCGATGTGCTGGATCAGGAGCATGGTCGGCTCGTCGGCCCAATGGATGTCGTCCAGCACCAACAGGGTGGGCCTGGCCCGGCCGGTACGGGCCAAGACCTCCCAGATGCTGTTGAACAGATAGCGCCGCTCCTGCTCCGGCGGCAGCTCGAGGGGAGGACGGATGTCCGGGCAGAGCTGGCGAAGCTTTGGCACCAGCCGGGCGATCTCCGCCGCCTCGTCGCCCAGGAACTCGCGGAACGCCTTGGGGCTCGGCGCCTGGGCCAGCGCCTGCTCGTACGCCTCCACGAACGGGATGTAGGGCTGGGCCCCGGCCATTTCATAGGAGGCGCCGAAGAACGTCTGGAAGCCCTCCCGGCCGCATCGGATGGCCAGCTCCTCAGCCAGGCGGGACTTCCCTACCCCCGGTTCCCCTCCGATCATGACCAGCGCGCCGGTGCCCGCTTTCACCTGCTCCATGATCCGGCGCAGTTCAGTCCCCTCAGATTCTCGGCCCACGAACGGCGTCCGTTCGGCGAAGGCGGCGCCGGACTCCGGCGGACGAGCGGCGTCGTAAGCCAGGCCGTAGAGGTGCCATCGGTCCGGGAAGCCCTTGAGCCGGTACCGGCCCCGGTCGAGAAAGGTGAACTCCGGCCCGGAACCGGCGAGCTGCCGGACGATCTCGGAGACGAGCACCTCGCCGCCCTTGGCCCGGCTGGCGATCCGCGCCGTGGCGTTCACTGTTTGGCCATAGAGGTCGTCGCCCTCGACCACCACCTCGCCGGTGTTGACGCCGATGCGGACCTGCACCTCGTCGCCCGGTGAGGCGGCGTTGCGATCCGCCAGGCCGACCTGGATGGCCTGTGCGCAGGACAACGCCCTGCGGACCGAGGTGAAGGCGATCATGAACCCGTCGCCGAGGGCCTTGACCTCGCGGCCTTCGTGGGCGGCCACGCAGCTCCGCACGACCTCTTCGTGCGCGCGCAGGATCCGGTGAGCGACCGTGTCGCCCCGTTCCGTGCGCAGGTCGGTGGAGCCTTCGACGTCGCTGAAGAGGATCGTGATCGGACCCTCGGGAAACGGCTCGCCCATCGTCGCCCTCCCGCCGCGAATTGTGGCAGGGCGCTCCATCCCCAAGCTAGAGAAGGTGAGCTCTCCGGTTCCCGGACGCGAATCAGGGGCCCGGGAAGGACCCCTGACCTGCGGTTTTATTGGAGCGGACGACGGGATTCGAACCCGCGACCCCAACCTTGGCAAGGTTGTGCTCTACCAACTGAGCCACGTCCGCGTATCAACGAAACATACCAAAACCGTAGTGAGCTCGGTACGTCGTCGGTAGTTATTGGCGCCCGGTTGAGCCGAATCCTCCCAGGCCTCGGGCAGTTTCGCCGAGGTCGGGGACTTCGTCCCATTCGACCGTCTCGACGGCCTGGATCACGAGTTGGGCGATCCGGTCGCCGACTTCGATTTTGAACGGCTCGGCGGGGTCGTGGTTCACGAGGATGACCCGGATCTCGTCCCGGTAGCCGGCGTCGATCAGGCCGGGGGCATTGAGGCAGGTCACGCCATGGCGGAGGGCCAGACCGGAGCGCGGCAGGACCAGTCCGGCGAAGCCGGGCGGGATCGCTACGGCGATTCCGGTCGGGACGGCGGCCCGCCCTCCGGCGGGGGCGATCACGGCCGCCTCCCGGGCCCTGAGGTCGTAGCCGGCGTCGCCGGCATGGGCAGCCGACGGGAGCGACAGGGCCGGGTCAAGGCGACGGACAGGGATGCGCATCGACGGGCAGCCTACGACCGCTTGGCTGCCGCCTTCTTCGACACCGCAACCGTCTTCGCCGCGGGCGGCTTGGCCGACGAGTCGGGGACGACGGTGTCCACCGCTCCACCGTCACCAAACAGGTCTCAGGGGGACCGGCGCCGGGGCTACGAAGCCCGGCTAGGGACAACGCCCGGGAGAAGTTCATGGAGGGCGCAGGGGACCGTCGTCGCGTAGGTGATCGCCTAGGTCGTGGTCCACCCGACCGGGCGGGGCCGCCGCACCTTCCACCCGGGCTCGGAGCTGTTCGACCACCGCACTGAAACTGAGGCCGCCTGAGCCCCTTCCTGGGTGGCCCTGTTCCAACAGAGCCGAGGGGACACTGGCAGACCGGTCCACTTACAGGTTCGTGTCCCGGTGGCCGATAGTTCATAGAGCGGGCGGCGGGCTGCCGGTCGCAGATGTCGAGAAGAGGGATTCATGAACCCGGGTGCCACTATCCGCCGCAGCGGCCTTGTCATCGTCGGCGTCCTAGCGCTGGGCGTCCTCGGAGCCTGCGGCGAGGCGACGTCGGAGACGAAGACGGGCGGGAACAGTCCGGCACTCGGAGGTTCCGTCGGCAACAGGGCATCTACCGGCTCGGGCGCCCTCTCGACCGACACCGAGCCCGAGAGCGACGAGGACACCTCCTCGTACCTTGAGGAAGACGAGACTGAGGGCTACTCGTACCTGGACGATGAGGACGAGGACACCTCGACCGGTTCGACCTACGGCGGCAACTCCGGCAGTGGCTCGATCTACGGGTCCGGCTCCACTTACGGGTCCGGTTCGACCTACGGCGGCGGCTCGACCTACGGGTCCGGCTCGACCTACGGCAGCGGCTCGACCTACGGGTCCGGCTCGACCTACAGCAGCGGCTCGACCTACGGGTCCGGCTCGACCTACGGCAGCGGCTCGACCTACGGATCCGGCTCCAGCACGAAGAGCGGCACGTCCGGGTTCTACAGCGACCGGGGTAACAACAACGACGGCATGTCCGACTCCTGGGACACCGACGCCGACAACGACGGCATGTCCGACTCCTGGGACACCGACGCCGACAACGACGGCATGTCCGACTCCTGGGACACCGACGGGGATAACGACGGCATGTCCGACTCCTGGGACACCGACCGTGACAATGACGGCATGTCCGACTCCTGGGACTCCGACGACGGGTGGGGCCGCTGATAGCCGCTTGCCGTGGAGCAGGCAGCGTCACTGATCCTTCACCCGCCTGGCGAGGCGGTGCCCGAGAAGGAACTAGTGAGCGCCTGTATCAGAGCGTTCGATGTCTGCCCAGCAGACCGTTATGCGCATCGGATCGAGCCTCAGCGTGTCCTAGCGTGTGGTTACGGCACGACGGTGTCGACGGCTCGCCAGCAGTACCAGGCGGCGACCGAGCGGTAGGGGCGGAAGGCGTCGCCGTAGGCGGCAAGCTCCTTGGGGGTCGGCTGCTCGGGTAGGCCCCAGGCGTTGGCGTAGCCCTTGCGCACGCCGAGGTCGCCGACCGGCCACACGTCGAGGCGACCCAGCTGGAAGATGAGGAACATCTCGGCCGTCCACCGGCCGATGCCCGGCACGGCGGAGAGCCGCTCGATCAGCTCCTCGTCGCCGAGGCTCTCGACGTCGTCGAGGGGCAGTTCCCCGCTGGCGGCCCGCTCGGCGAGCGCCCGGATCGAGCGGGTCTTGGCCGCCGACAACCCCGCCGCCCGCAGCGACTCCTCGGAGCAGGCCAGCACGCCCTCGGGCGTCAGGTCGATCGGCTCTCCCCCATTGGTGGCGACGGCCACGAACCGGCCGAAGATCGTCGCCGCGGCCTTCCCGGCCAGCTGCTGGAAGGTAATGCTGCGACAGAGCGATCCGAAGTGGGTCAGCTCCCGGCGGACCGCCAGCCCGCACGGTCCGGCGGCGGCAACCAGGCGGGCCAGCTCCGGGTGGCGCCCCGCGAGCTCCTCGGTGGCGGCCGCCACAGCGGCGGCGAGCGCGTCCGGCTGGCGACGGCGGGCCGAGCGGGGAGCCATGAACGCACCCTATAGACTCCCCGCGCCTATGGACCGGGATCAGGCCCTCAACGAAGCCCAGACCGTCCTGACAGACGAGTCTGTCGACGACGCCGCCGCCCTCCACCGGGCGGTCGAGGTGCTGTCCGACGCCCATCCGGCGTGGTCCTGGGTCGGCGTCTATCTCCTGGTCGGCGACAAGCTCATCCTCGGCCCGTTCGTCGGGCCGGACACCGAGCACACCGAGATCCCGGTCGGTACCGGCGTGTGCGGCCAGGCCGTCGAGTCGGGGCGCAACATGGTCATCGGGAACGTGAAGCAGTACGGCGAGTACCTGGCCTGCTCACCGAGCACGCAGTCGGAGATGGTCCTTCTCATCAAGGACGACGGCGACATCGTCGGCGAGCTCGACATTGACAGCGACGATCTCGATGCGTTCGCTCCGGAGGACCTCGACGCGCTCCGACCCCTGGCTGCCCTGGCCGGGCCTCGGTGCCGCCGCCTGGCCGCAGCGCTCAGCTGACGGGGCTCAGCTGACGGGACTCAGCTGACAGCGCTCAGCCAGCGCCCCGGCTAACCGCAGCAGGTGTCGGCCAGCGACTCGGCTCGCCAGACCCGCCGGCCGGCCTCGAGCGCGAGGGCGCCGATCACCAGCGCGGCCACCGGGTCGGCCCACCACCAGCCGACCAGGGCGTTGAGCCCGATGCCGACGATGAGGACGGCCGACAGGACTGCGCAGAGGCTGGTCTGCTGGGCGTCGGCCACGACGGCCTGCGACCCGAGCGCCGGGGCCAGGGCTCGCTTGGCCCGGGCCAACCACGGCATGAGGATGACCGACACCGTTGCCAGCAACAGGCCAGGAATGCTGGCTTCCGGCCGGGACCGGTTCACCAGGTCGCCGACCGCATCGATCCACACGTACGCGGCCAGCGCCACAAAGGCCACGGCGATGAGCCGGGTCGCCCTCCGGTCGTAGGCCTCCATGCAGCCGCCGCGCCGCTCCTGGTGGAGCCGCCAGGCCAGGATGACGGCGGCTGAGACCTCGATGCCGGAGTCGATCCCGAAGCCGATGAGGCTGACGGAGCCCGCCGCGATTCCGGCGAGGAGGGCGATCACACCCTCGGTCACGTTCCAGGCGAGGGAGAACCGGTTGAGAAGCCGGGCCCGGGCGACGGCGGCTGCCCGCTCCCCCGGCGCCAGCCGGATCGCCACGCCGACGGGTTCGGCTCCGCACCCGCCTCCATGATCGTGGTCGTGGTCATGGTCGTGACCGCCGACGCCAGCGTCGTGGTCGTGCTCGTGGACCTCGGCGTGGCCCTGGTCGCGAAGCGGGGCGCTCATGAGCCGTGTGACAGGTGGGTGCGGGACTGGTCGAGCAGCAGCCGGACGTGCTCGTCGTCGAGGCGGTACCAGACGGTCCGGCCGTCGCGACGGGCGCGCACGACACCGGCCGTCCGCAACAGGCGCAGCGCCTGGCTCACCGCCGGTTCGGCCACTTCGACAGCCGCCGCCAGGTCGCAGACGCAGAGCTCGCCGGCTTCGGCCAGGGCGAAGAGGATCCGCACCCGGTTGCGGTCGCCGAGCAGCCGCAGCAGGTTCGCCAGCCGCTCGGCTTCGTCGAGGTCGAGGAGGCGGCTGCGGGTGTCGGCCACCCGGGCCGGGTCGACCATGCGGACGACGCATCCATCGAGCGGCGCGATCGTCTCGGCACCGGTCGGGGGAGGCAGTTGAACCTCCCCGGCTTCGGTCGTGCTCATCGGATCGTCGCCGCCTCATGACACTTAAACATCTGCATGGTTGTGCAGATGATACCTGGCCGAATGGTCTCTGACTACGGCCAGATTGGTCATCCGTCCGGTTCGCCGGGGCCGGCGTGCCACCATGGCCCGATGGCCGAACGCCGCCGCTTCCCGATCCGGTTCTCGTCGGGCAACAGCATCCTGTTCCGGGGACTTCTGATCCTGCCGTCGAGCTCCTACGTGGACCTGGACGACCACGGGATCCATGTCCGCCTGGGCTGGGCGTTCAACGCCCAGATCCCCCGCCGGATGGCGGCCAAAGCCGGCCTGGGCCAGCCACCGACGATCCGGTTCACGGCCGGGGCCCACGGCTGGGGTGGCCGCTGGCTGGTCAACGGCGCCCCCGACGGCATCGTCACCATCGACCTCAGCGAACCCGTACGGGCCAACGTGTCGGGCTTTCCGATCCGCCTGAAGGAGCTGTCGGTCAGCCTTGAAGACCCCGAGGGCTTCCTCGCCGCCCTCGGAGCCCCACCGAGGTGAAACACTTCCGACGCCGTCGGAGACTGAGGAGCACGACACCATCCGATGACGGAGGAACCATGAGTCCGGAAGTCAACAAGACCGACGAGGAGTGGCGCCAGGAGCTCTCGCCCGAGCAGTACGAGGTGCTGCGGCGGGCCGGGACCGAGCGGCCCTTCTCCGGCAAGTACGTCCACAACCACGACGACGGGACCTACCGCTGCGCCGGCTGCGGCGCCGTGCTGTTCTCGTCGGGCACGAAGTTCGACTCCGGGTCGGGCTGGCCGAGCTTCTACAAGCCAGAGGACGAGGAGAACATCGAACGCCACACCGACACCAGCTACGGCATGACCCGCACCGAGGTCCTCTGCAAGCGCTGCGGCGGGCATCTGGGCCACGTCTTCGACGACGGACCCAACCCCACCGGTCTGCGCTACTGCATCAACAGCTTGTCGCTCGATTTCGAGCCGGGCACCGAGCCGGGCGGCGAAGCGGAGAAGGCCGCCCACTGACCGCTGATCCCCCTCGTCTGGGTCCCGGGCCCTGGGGCGTCTCCGACGACGCCCGGGGCCGGGATTACGACCGCCGCGTGGCCGCCGTCGCGGCCACCGGCAAGGACATGCACGGCGAGGCCACCTTCATGGAGGCACTCGGCGTGCGCTCCGTGCTCGACGGCGGTTGCGGCACCGGCCGGGTGGCCATCGAACTGGCCCGCCGGGGCCTCGAGGTCGTCGGGGTCGACGCCGACCCCGGGATGCTGTCGGCCGCTCGAGCCAAGGCCCCCGAGCTCGAGTGGGTGCTGGCCGACCTGTCCGATTTCACCCTCCCCGATGCGGACGGGCCGGGCCCCCGCCGCTTCGACGCCGCCGTCCTGGCCGGCAACGTGATGATTTTCGTCACCCCCGGCACCGAGGGCGCCGTGCTGGAACGCATCGCCGCCCACCTTTACCCCGGCGGCCTGCTCGTGGCCGGCTTCCAGCTCGTCGCCGGCCGGATCGACCTCGAGCACTACGACGAGCTCGCCGCGGCCGCCGGGCTGACGTTGTCGGATCGGTTCGCCACCTGGGACCGCCACCCCTGGACCTCGGGTGGCGACTACGCCGTCTCCGTCCACCGCCTGGACGTCTAGCGGCGACGGTCGCTCAGCGCAGCTGGGCGGCCAGACGCTCCGCTGCAACGAGCGGGAGCATCATGGCCGGGGCGGGCACCACGGGTCCCGGCCCCTGCCCCGCCGCCAGCCGGGGCACGTCGTAGGCGAGGAACCAGAGGACCATCGCGGCGTCGAGCGCCCGGTCGAAACCGGGTCGGTCGACGGGCAGCGACCGGGCGGCGAGGTACGCCTCGAGATGGCCGTCGGCCGGCATCCCTGTATGCCACGGTGTCTGGCCGAGCCAGGATGCGACGTCGGCGGCGGCCGGGCCGAGCGACGCCAGCTCCCAGTCGACCCAGACCCGGCGACCCGGCGCCGGACGCAGGATGTTGGCGGGCCAGGGATCTCCGTGCAGCACCGTCACCGGCTCGGCGTCCGCAGCCGCCACGATCGGCGTGGGGTCGTCGAGCAGGTCGGCCAGTGCGTCCGGTAGGGGGAACGACACTCGGCGGATCGGGGCGAGCAGGACCTCGACGCCTTCCGGGGAGAACGGCTGGCGCAGGAAGGCGTCGCCGTCCTCCAGCGTGAAGGAGTGAAAGGCGTCATGGAGGCCGGCGAGATCGGACAGCGCGGCGTGGAGGTCGGGCTCCTCCCAGGGGCTTTCGTCGTCGTCCTCGGCGGTCATCACCAGCCAGCCGGGACCGGCGTCAACAAGTAACGGAACTGACACAGGAAGCGGTGTCGCCAGCACGGAAGCCTCGCGGGCCACGATGTCGGACGGGCCGACTTTGGCCACCAGCCCGCCGCCGGAGACCACCCGGCACGCTCCGGCACCGGTGTGCTCGATGATGTCCGCTCCGAGAAGGGCTGTCACAGCCCCCGGAAGCGTCGTCTCCTCGCGCTCGCGATGGCCCGCCATCAAGCCATCGACCCTAGCTGTGGAAGGTGTGCAGGTCTCCCGCCCGAATTCGGCCCCCCGCCGTTTCCGGGCGGGACCCGCACTTTTCCCGCCTACCCGCGCATCTCGTTCGGCGGGTTGAGCCCGTCCCACCTCGGCGTCACTCCCCGTACTCCGGGGCGTCGAGGCCGCGAGGCCGACACCACACCGGAGCTCCGCAGGAGCGCCGTTGTTCCGAGGTGGGGCCGGGCTCTTTTGACGAGCACTCGCTTCGTGATTCCCCCCGATACCACGCTGCCGTGCTCGGCCTGTCACAATTTCGACATATCTCATGGCGTTCCTGCCTCCGCGAACGAGGCTCAGCCATGATTCCCGGCCTCGACGCTGCGACCTGCAGTGATGCCTCAGAGGTCGGCCTGATGGCTCTCCGCACTGTCCGTCCCGCCGGTCCGCGGCAGCGTCTCGAACACCGCCGGCGGCTCGCGCAAAGGTGACGAAACCCGCGCCGGACCGGCGGAGGCGGCTTCGATCGCCCGCCAGACCCGTTCCGGTGTCAGCGGCATGTCGAGATGGCGGACGCCGAGGTGGCTGAGCGCGTCGATGACCGCGTTCTGGACCGCGGGCACCGACCCCGTCGTGCCCGACTCGCCGATGCCCTTGGCACCGAGGGGGTTGAGCGGCGTGGGGGTCTCGATACTTCCCAGCTCGAACGACGGCAGCTCCGCCGCACTGGGCAGGCCGTAGTCGGCCAGCGTGGCCGTGAGCGGGTTGCCGTCCTCGTCGTAGACGACGGCTTCCCACAACGCCTGGGCCAGCCCCTGGGCGATGCCGCCGTGCTGCTGGCCGGCGACGAGGAGCGGGTTGATGATCCGCCCGCAGTCGTCGACGGCGACGTGGCGGACGGGTCGCACCAATCCGGTCTCCGAGTCGACTTCGACCACCGCCACGTGGACGCCGGACGGGAACGTCGCGCCGGCCTGCACGAAGTCCTGCTCGGCCAGCAACGGCGTCCCCTGCTTCTCGCCCGCCACGGCCAGGTCGGCCCACGACAGGGCCCGGGCCGGGACGCCGGCGACGCCGAGGCGCCCGTCTTCGGAAAGGACGATGTCGCCTTCGCTGGCCTCGAGCAGCTGGGCGGCCAGGGCCCGCCCGGCGGCCAGCACCGCGTCGGCCGCTCCCGCCAGAACGCTGCCACCGAGTTGGGCGGAGCGGGAGCCGCCGGTCCCGCCGCCGCTCGGCACGGCAGCCGTGTCGGACTGCACGAACCGGACCGCCTCGAGCGGCACCCGGAGCCGGTCGGCCACCACCGC
>JAICGL010000090.1 GCA_025923175.1 Acidimicrobiia bacterium | reverse complement strand
TTGCTGTCGGTCGAGTCGGTGCCGCCCGAGCCGCTCTTCGACTTGCGGCCCTTCGACTTCTTGTCCGACTTGCTGTCCGGGGACTTCTCGCCAGACGACTTGCCGTCCGACGACTTCTTGTCCGACGCCGCCGTCGGGACCCTGGCCGCGTCGGCCGGGCTCTGGTCGGGTGGTGCGGGCACGGCCAGCGCAACGCCGCCGCCGACGGACAGGCCGGCGACGATCAGCAGCGCACCGGTGCCGGCGAGCGCGTGAATGGTGCGTTTCCGCAGGTCCATCTCGACAATCCCGAGCGGCGAGGGGACGACGTCTGGGGCGCAGTTCCGCCTTCAGCGCCCCAGATGTTCCGGTAAGGAACAATCGGCGCAAAGGTACCATTGGCACCAGATGACGCAAAGGGGGCATTTAGGATTCAAGCCCCTTACATCCACATAGAATTACGCTTTCGTCGCCTCCAGCGCCGTGGTGACCATCCGGCCGGGAATCGCAGTCACAACAACACCGGTCAGGCCGGCCTCTTCCAGCCATTCGCGGTACTGCGAAACGGTGTGCGCGTCACCGCCGGCGGTGTTGACGATCATCGCCACCGCGAAGGCCACGGCCAGCGGCGGCGAGCGCCGCTCCTCGTCGGGGACGATCTCCAGGACCACCACCCGACCACCCGGCGGCAGCGCGGCCGCCACCCGGCCGAGAATCTCGCGGGCCCGCTCCGGTGAGAAGTCGTGCAGGACGTTGGCCACGACGGCCGTATCGCATCCACCGGGCAGCGGGCTCTCGAAGATGTTCGCCGGCCAGGTGGTGATCCGGTCGCCGAGCCCGGCCGCTTCGATATGGACGGCCGCCTTGGCGACGACCGGGGGCTGGTCGACCACGATCGCCTCGAGATGGGGATAGGCCCGGCAGAGGGCGATGGAGACGGCGCCGGATCCGCCGCCGACGTCCATGAACCGGACGGCGGCGCCGAAGTCCACTGCGGAGGCCAGCCGTTCGCCCATGGCCAGCGAGTGGCCGTGGAGGAAGTCGAGGAAGAAATCCTCGGGAAAGGCGTGGTACCCCTCGGCGTCCTCCGGCAGGAGCTGGTGGTCCGCCCGCAGAGCATCCTCCAACCGCTCCCAGGCGGACCAGCACCACCGCTCGTCGAGGACGTAGTTGCGGAGCGAATACTCGGAGCCGGCGGCCAGGTAGCGGTCGGCGAGCGGCGAGTTGCGATACCGCCCGCTCTCCTTTTCCAGCAGCCCCGTGGCCGCACATGTATCGAGCAGCGCCCGGGTCGGACGGGCCGGGAGCCCCAGAATCCGTTGGGCCTCAGCGAGATCGAGCCCGTCCGGCGACTGTGCAGCGCCGAGGCTCTCGAAGACGCCCAGCTGGACCGCGGCCATGACTGAACGGGATATCCAAAAACCGAGGAACAGTTCGAGCACATCATCTGGATCTGGTGCTAGGTTCACGGCCGTTAGCCTGCCTCACCCTGACAACCGGCGTTCATCACCGCGAGATGGCCGTGGTGACGAACGCCGGTTCGGGTTTTCGGGGCAGGTTTTCTTGCGTTCGGCGTTCAGTCCGCGGCGCCCTCGAGGGCGACGAGGGGCTGGCCCTTGGTGACGGACTCGCCGGGGCTGCAGAGAACAGCGGCGACGGTGCCGTCGGCGGCTGCTTTCACTTCAAGCTCCATCTTCATGGCCTCGACCACCACCAGGGTCTGGCCCCGTTCGACTGCGTCCCCGGCGGTTACCTTCACGGCGATGACCGTACCGGGCATGGGGGCGCCGAGCTGGGCGGCGCCGCCCTCGGCGTCGACGAGGCGAGGCTTGATCCCGAGGGCGAGTTCGTAGGGCTGGCCTTCCCAATAGACGTGGACGGCGCCGGGGGTGGTTACCGCCGCGGCACGGATGCCGTCGACGGCCCATCCGTGGCCAGCCGAGAAACATCCAGTGCCGTCAGGCTCGTGGGCGGCGTCGGCCTGGACGATCTCGCGGTCACCGACGCGGAAGGGCCCGGTGCCGCGCACGTCGACGACGCGTTCGCCGCCGAACCGCGGCGAGTCCGGCGCCGCTTCGCCCGTGCCTTCCTCGGCGTTCGGCACCTGAACCACCACATGGGTCGGCCCGGGTTCGAGATGCCGCCAGGGGCCGGCGGCCGACCAGGGGTCGGTGCCGCCCCGCCCGCTCAGGATGCGGGCCGCCTCGGCGGCCCCGGCGAGCGCCACGGCCGGTTCCGGGACCGTGGCGTCGTCGATGCCTGACGTCCAGCCGGCGTAGGCCGACTCCAGCCAGGTCGTCGTGACCTGGCCGGCCCGGACCGTGTCGTCGACGGCCAGCGTGCGGAGGAACGGCAGGTTGGTGCGCAGGCCGAGAACCTCGATCTCCGCCAGGGCGTCGGCGAGTTCCTCGAGCGCCGCCGGCCGGTCGTCGGCGTGGACGATCACCTTGGCCAGCATGGGGTCGTAGTGGGTGGTGACCTCGGCGCCCTCGTCGACGCCGGAGTCGACACGGGCCTCGTCCGGCCAGCGCAGGTGGAGGACCCGGCCCGACTGGGGGAGGAAGCCGGCGTCGGGATCCTCGGCGTAGAGGCGGACCTCGATGGCGTGACCCGAGGGCGTGATGTCGCCTTGCGTGAGCGGAAGGGCCTCGCCCATGGCGACGCGCAGCTGGAGCTCGACGAGGTCGAGGCCGGTGACCATCTCGGTGACGGGGTGCTCGACCTGGAGACGGGCGTTCATCTCGATGAAGCCGAAGGTCTCAGCGTCCTCGTCGACGAGAAAGTCGCAAGTGCCGGGGTTGCGGTAGCCGACGTGACGGCACAGCGCGACAGCGGCGCCGGTGAGTTGCTCGCGCAGCGCCGGGCTCACGATCGGCGACGGCGTCTCCTCGAGGATCTTCTGGTGGCGGCGCTGGAGGGAGCAGTCTCGCTCGCCGAGGTGGACGACGTTGCCGAACGCGTCGGCGATCACCTGGACCTCGACGTGGCGGGGCGCCGGCAGGTACCGCTCCAGCAACAGCTTGCTGTCGCCGAAGGCGCCGGCCGCCACCCGCCGGGCGGACTCCAGCGCACCGGGCAGGGCGTCTTCCTGGCGGACGACGGCCATGCCCTTGCCGCCGCCGCCGGCCGCCGGCTTCACGATCAGCGGGTAGCCGATCTCCTTGGCCGCCCGTTCGAGAGCGGCGTCGTCCTGATCGTTCCCGCCGTAGCCGGGCAGGGTGGGAACGCCGGCCGCCTGGGCGATGCGCTTCGCCTCGTCCTTTCCGCCCATGGCAGCGAGCACTTCGGGCGGCGGGCCGACGAAGGCGTAGCCGGCCTCCTCCACCGCCCGTCCGAAGTTGGCGTCCTCCGACAAGAAGCCGAAGCCGGGGTGGATCAGGTCGGCCTTGAGCGCCCTGGCCGCCTCCAGGATCCGGTCGGCTCGCAGGTATGACTGGGCCGCCGGCGCCGGGCCGATGCAGTAGGCGGCGTCGGCCATGCGGACGAAGGGCGCGCCGAAGTCGGCCTCGGAGTAGACGGCGGCGCAGCGCAGCCCCATCCTCCGGGCGGTGCGGAAGACGCGCACGGCGATCTCGCCCCGGTTGGCGACCAGGACCGTGGGCACGTGATGAGGGCTCTTCTTCTTCTTGATGGGGGGCTGTCGCATCGAGTGCTCCTACATCCGGAAGACGCCGTAGTTCGGCTCGGGGATCGGGGCGTTGTAGGCGGCGGAGATGGCGAGCGCCAGGGTGAGGCGGGTGTCGAGCGGGTCGATGACTCCGTCGTCCCACAGGCGGGCGGTCGTGTAGTACGGGTGGCCCTGGCGTTCGTACTGGTCGCGGATCGGCTGCTTGAACGCCTCTTCCTCTTCTTTGGAGGCAAAGCCACCTTGCTTCACCGTGGCCAGCACGGCGGCCGCCTGCTCGCCGCCCATGACCGACAGGCGGGCGTTGGGCCACATCCACAGGAAGCGGGGCGAGTAGCCGCGGCCGCACATGGCGTAGTTGCCGGCGCCGAAGCTGCCGCCGATGACGACGGTGAACTTCGGCACTACCGAGCAGGAGACGGCGGTGACCATCTTGGCGCCGTCCTTGGCGATGCCGCCGGCCTCGACATCGGCGCCGACCATGAAGCCGCTGATGTTCTGCAAGAACACCAGCGGGATCTTGCGCTGGTTGCACAGCTCTATGAAATGGGCGGCTTTGAGCGAACTCTCGGAGAACAGGATGCCGTTGTTGGCGACGATCCCGACCGGGAAGCCGTGGATGTGGGCGAAGCCGCAGACGATCGTGGTGGCGTAAAGAGCCTTGAACTCGTGGAAGCGGCTGCCGTCGACGAGGCGGGCGATCACCTCGTGGACGTCGTAGGGCGTGCGGGAATCGGGCGGGAGGATCCCGTACAGCTCCCGAGGGTCGTACTTCGGTTCCTCCGACTCCTCCATCCCTGGCGGGAGCTGCTTCTCGGTGTGGAACGAGGCGACGATGTCGCGCACGATCGACAGGGCGTGCGCGTCGTCGAGGGCGTAGTGGTCGACGACGCCGGAGGTGCGGGCGTGGACGTCGGCGCCGCCCAGTTCCTCCTCGCTCACCTCGACGCCGATGGCCGACTTCACGAGCGGCGGGCCGCCGAGGTAGATCGTCCCCTGTTTGCGGACGATGACGGTCTCGTCGGACATGGCCGGCATGTAGGCACCGCCGGCCGTGCACATCCCCATGACGCAGGCGATCTGGGGGATGCCCATCCCCGACAGCGTCGCCTGGTTGTAGAAGATGCGGCCGAAGTGATCGCGGTCGGGGAACACGTCGTCCCACAACGGCAAAAAGGCGCCGCCCGAGTCGACCAGGTAGATGCAGGGCAGGCGGTTCTCCCGGGCGATCTCCTGGGCCCGCACGTGCTTCTTCACCGTCATCGGGTAGTACGTGCCGCCCTTCACGGTGGCGTCGTTGCAGACGATCACGCACTCCCGGCCCGACACCCGGCCGATGCCGGTGATGATCCCGGCGCCCGGCGCCGGGTCGTCGTACATGTCGTGCGCCGCCAGCGGCGAGAACTCGAGGAACGGTGTGCCGGGGTCGAGGAGCCGCTCGACGCGCTGGCGGGGCAGGAGCTTGCCCCGGGCGAGGTGCTTGGCCCGCATGCGCTCCGGGCCGCCGAGGGCGGCGGTGTCGACCTGCGCCTTGAGGTCGGCGACGATCGCCTCCATGTGGGCCCGGTACTCCTGTGCCTTGTCGGTGTGCGGGTCGTGGAGGGTCGACAGCGTCGGGAACGATGAGGTCATAGCGAGGCTCCCATGAGCTGAAGGATGAGGACGGCGTACGTGTCGGCCACCTGCCGCCGCCCCAGGCGCCCGGGCTCTCGGATCCAGGCGTCGATCCCCTTGAGGAGGTCGAGGACGGCGATCCCGGCCACCTTGGCGTCGGGAACGTCGAAGTCCCCGGCCGCCACCCCGTCGGCCAGGAAGCGTTGCACGGCCTGCTGGAAGTGGCGGCGGACAGCCTGGAGCTCGGCGAAGTGGTCGGGGGAGAGGTGGGCCATGTCACGGAAGAGGACGGCGATGGCGTAGCGGCGCGGCTGGGCGTCGGTGATGTAGGCCCGGACGAACCGATCGAGCCGAGCGGCGTAGCTCAGCCCCGGCTCCTCGAGGTGAGGCAGCAGTCCGGCGAAGAACTCGCCCGAGCCGTACTGCACGATCCGGTAGAGGATCTCTTCCTTGGAGGTGAAGTGGTGGTAGAGCGATCCGGCCTGGATACCCGCGGCCTGAGCCAGGGACCGGGTCGAAACGCTGGGGTAGCCGCGCTCGTAGAAGAGGCGAGCGGCGATGTCGACGATCTCGTCGGCACGGGTGGCGACGACCATACGGCCGTCACCCTACCAAGCGTTAGGTACGGTCAGCCAGCCGGCTGTGTCCGCCCCCGGCGGCGGCGACCCACTGCCCGCATCGACAAGCCGGCGGTCATCACGGCCAGCGAGAGGAACAGCTGACCGGCCAGGCCGGCGCCGGTGCGGGGCAACAGTGCTCGGCCGGTCGGCGCCGCCGGTTCTGCGGCGGGTTCTGCGGCCGCCGTGTCACCGGCAACCGCCGGTGCGCCGGCCCCGGCCGGGCCATCGCCGCCGGCCACGACTGCGCCGCCAGAGTCGGGAACGCTTGGGGCGGGGGGCCCGTCTTCGGCGGGGTCGAGGGTGTAGGGGTCCTCGGGTTCGAGGTCACCCGGATCCGAGCCATAGGTGGGACGGTTCGTGAACGTGCAGTGGATGTCCTCGCCGGCCGACACCCGGAACGTCGCCGTCCTGGTGGCGGTGCTGCCGGTCGAGTCGGCGTCGTCGCAGAGGACCGAGACGAGCCGGTAGCCGGGCACGGGCGCCTGGGCGACGGAGTGCGTGCCGGGCAGGACGGTGAAGACATTCGTGTCGGCGATGTTCGAGCCGTCAGGAGTGTCGTCGTCGAGGAGGAACGCGGCGCCGTTGTTGATCCCTGCGCTCGGCGTGTAGGTGAAGACGGTCGGGCTGTCGGGGAGCGTCACCTGGACGGTCGTCACCGTCCCGCGCCGGGTGTTGGTAAAGGTGCAGACGACGTTTTCGCCGGGAGCCACGGCGAAGGTAGCCGTGGCGGCCGAAAGAGACGCCGTGCTGTCACCGGTAGGGTCGACGCAGGTGATGCCGGTGAGGTCGCTGCCCTGGGTCCCGGTCTCGGTCACGGTGTGGACGCCCGGTTCCACGTCGAACGTGACGGCGTTCTGTTCCGGCGAGAACTGGATGGTGTTCGGGCCGTCGTCGTCGAGGGTGAAGGCTGCCCCGCCGTTCACGCCCGCACTGGGCTGGAACGCGGCGTCCTCGGGTCCGTCGGGCACTGTGTCCTTCACGATCGTGATCGTCGACCCCTCGGCTGCGGCCGACGGAGCGGGCGCGACGACAGCCGTGAAGATCAGCGGACAGAACATGAAGGCGGCGGCCAGACCGCGCCGTCGGGCGGTCGCGCAGCGGAACATCAGGCAGGACTCCTGAGCGTCGAGGGTGAGCAGGGGCGCGTACGAGGGATTCGACCGGGGGAAAGAGCGTCCTGTCCGGTCGCCGGCGGCGGGCGCAGATGTGCCGGGAACGTCCCGAACCGCGCCGTACCGGGCCGGGAGTGGGGGCCATGCGACAATGGGCCGCCATGCTGAGCGTGCTTCCTACGCAGTGCGATCTCCGCGAGGTCGGGCCTCGCGACGGATTGCAGAACGAGGCTCCGGTGCCGGTCGCCGAGCGGGTCAGGCTGATCGACGCGTTGGCGGCGTCCGGTGTGCGCCGCATCGAGGCTGCGTCGTTCGTGCATCCGTCGGCGATTCCGGCCATGGCCGGCGCCGAGGAGGTGCTGACCTCGATCGACCGCCGGCCCGGCGTGTCCTACACCGCCCTGGTCCCCAACCGGAAGGGGGCGGAGCGGGCGCTGGCCGCCGGAGCCGACGAACTGGAAGCCTTCGTGTCGGCCAGCACGACCCACAACCTGAAGAACATCAAGCGCACGCCCACCGAGACGCTGGAGGAAATCGCCGGGATCGTCGAGCTGGCCCACGCCGCCGGTCGCCCGGTGGACGCCGGAGTGGCGACATGCTTCGGCTGCCCCTACGAGGGCGACATCGAGCCGACGGTGGTGGCGGGATACGCCCAGCGCCTGCTCGACCTTGGCGCTGACACGATCTTCTTCGGCGACACGACCGGCATGGGCTCGCCTCGCCGAGTCGGCCTCCTGCTCGATGCCGTCGAAGGGGCGGGGATCGGTCTTGAGCTCGTCGGCCTCCACTTTCACGACACCCGTGGGACGGGCCTGGCCAACGCCTACGCCGCCCTGCAGCGGGGCGTGTCCCGGTTCGACGCTTCGATCGGAGGCCTGGGCGGCTGCCCCTACGCCCCCGGGGCGTCGGGCAACATCGCCACCGAGGACCTGGTGCACATGGTCGAGGACCTCGGCGTCGCCACTGGGATCTCGCTCGGCAGCCTGATCGACGCCGCCCACCTCGCCGAGGAGATTGTCGGCCGCCGCCTGCCCGGCCAGGTGATGCGGGCCGGCCCGCGCAGCCTCCTGGTCTCGGTGGACCCGGCCGTTCCGGGGTGACAAGCGCCGTGCCGTGGTGTGCCACATGCGAGCGGTTCCTGTCGCCGCCGACCGTCACGCCCGAGGGGCGCTGCCCGTCGTGCGGCCGTCCGGTGGAACCCGGCGGGGCACACGCCTCCGGTGACACCCCGGAGCGAACCCCCCGAACCGAGGGCGAACCGGCCGGTGAGGAGGAGCTCGGGCCCATCCCCCTTCACCTGAAGATCATGGGGGTGGCGCTGGTCGTGTACCTCGGCTGGCGCTTCTTCCAGGGCGTGGAGTGGATCATCCACCGCTTCTGAGCGGTTCCTCCCGCTCGTGATCGTCCCTTCCGCGGCTCCCGGCCTGTCAGCCGCCGGCGCCGGCCATCCGATACCTGAAGGGACGTGGACAAACACTCCGGGATGCCATCGGGGACGCAGGCGAAGCTCCCAAGCATCCGTGACCGGCGTCTGCCGGCCCCGGACCCGGACCCGGGCTCTCCGTGGACGCGGGTCTTGGCGGTACTCGGCGCGCTCGTGCTCGCCGCCGGGCTGTACTTCGGTGCCGGCTTCGGCGCTGTGCCGTCCGCCGGTCTTCCCGCCGCTGCGGCGATGGCCTTCGGTCTCGTCCTGCACCGCCGTCCCCGCCCGCTCGGCGTACCACCCGGCTGGATGGATCCGTGCCTGCTCATCACTGCCGGAACCGCGCTCCTGGCGCTGATCAGCGCGGGGATCGGCCCCGGCCAGCGCGGCGGAGCGGGGGTCGGGTCGGTCGCGCTCGTCGCCTATCCGCTGCTGATCATCGGGCTGCTGCGCCTCCAGAGCGCCCGACTCCCGGAGCGGGAAGCCGACGTGCTCGTTCAGGCGGGCCTCGTGGCCACCACCTTCGCCATCGGCTTGTGGGTCCTCGCCACGCCGGCCCGGATCCGGTGGGACGTCCCGATCGGTCTGGCCGAGGTCTCGGTCGCGCTGGCTGCCCTCGACCTGTTGCTGCTGACCCTGGCCGTCCATTTGCTGCTGCTGCCGGGAGAGCGGTTCTTCGTGTACCGGGGCACCGCCCTGGCGCTCGGGTTCCTCTTCGGAGCGCATCTGGCCTCGGCGCTGGCGCTGTTCAATGGTCAGGGCACCTCGAACGGTCTCGTGTCGGCCCTGATTGTGGTGGCGTTCGCACTCCTGGCGGTGACCGCTCTCGACCCGAGCGCCCGGCGCCTGTTCGAACCCCTCATGGGCGAGCCCCCCCGCTTCAGCGCTGCGCACCTGGTCCTCATCGAGATGGGGATGCTGGCGCCGCCGGCGGTGATCGCGCTCCACGCCTTCCGGCGGGAGGCCATTCCTGCGGCTCCGGCCATCGGTGCCGCCGTGGCGTCCGTCGTGCTGGCCACCTACCTCGGCAGCCTGCTGCTCCAACGCAGCGTGATCGAGCGGCGCGCCGATCACGACGGCCTGACCGGCCTTCCCAACCGGATGCTGTTCGGCGACCGGCTGTCGCGGGCGCTGGCCCACGCCCGCCGCAACGACCTGCCGGTGGCGGTGATGGTGGTCGACCTCGATCGCTTCAAAGGCGTCAACGACAGCCTCGGCCACGCGGCGGGTGACGAGCTGCTCCGGCAGACGGCGCTGCGGATGCGCGCATCGGTGCGCGAGGAGGACACCGTCGCCCGGCTCGGGGGCGACGAGTTCGCCCTGCTGCTGCCCCACCTGACCGGGGTCGACGGTGCGATTGCCGTCGCCCGCCGGCTCCTGGCCGCCTTCGCCGATCCGATCGAGATCGCCGGCCAGACCGTGACGGTGAGCCCCAGCATCGGCATCAGCCTCTTCCCCCAGGACGGCGAAGACGCCGACGCCATCGTGGCGGGCGCCGACGCGGCGATGTACCGGGCCAAGGAGCGCGGCCGCAACACGTTCGAGATCTTCAGCCCCGACCTACGCCAGGAAGCCAACGAGCAGCTGGCGATGGAGGCGGCGCTGCGCCGGGCCATCGACACGGGCGAGCTCATCCTCCACTACCAGCCGAAGGTCGACCTCAAAACGGGCCGGATCACCGGCGCCGAGGCGTTGGTGCGGTGGAACCACCCCGAGAAGGGGTTGCTCTATCCGGGGTCGTTCGTCCCGCTGGCCGAGCAGACGGGGCTGGTGGCTGCGCTCGGCGAGTTCGTGATCGCCGCCGCCTGCGAGCAGCTCGCGGCGTGGCGTATGGACGGGCTGCCGGAGCTCACGGTGGCGGTGAACGTGTCGGCCCGTGAGCTGGGCGAGCACCTCGTCGACTACGTCACGCGCGCGCTGCGGCTCGCG
>JAICGL010000089.1 GCA_025923175.1 Acidimicrobiia bacterium | reverse complement strand
TCGGGGGGCGAGCAGTTCGGCGTCGAAGTCGAGGAAGACCACCGTCGCGGTCGAGCCGCCCGGGTGGGGTTCGACCCGGTGGAGGACGGCTTCCGTTCCGATGAGGACGGGTTCGGCGGGGAGGTCGCCGGTGGCGGCATCGACCATGGCCACGCCGACCCCCGGCAGCAGGGCGGCCAGGTCTTCCCGCACCCGGGTCACCCCGGACCGCAGGACTTTGAGCTTGGTGCTGCCGCAGCGGACGCAGACGCGCGGCCGGGTCGCACCGCACCTGGCGCAGGCGAGGAGCGCGAACCCTTCGGCAGTCGAGCCGGTTTCCGCCACGGCCGCTTCGCACCGTTCGCAGCGGGCGATGTCGCCACAGGCGGCGCAGGCCAGAAGACGGGCTCGGCCCTTCCGGTTGAGAACGCAGACGGCCCGCACACCGCCGGCGGAAGGAGCTCGAGCGGTTTGCGTACCGTTACGGTGCGTTTTCCGCTCGGGGTCCTTGTCTGAAGCTGCGGCGGCACGAAGTGCTGCGACCACCCGGGGCGAGAAGAGGCCGAGGCCAGGCGGCTCACGGCGGCGGTCGACCACCTCAACGATCGGCCAGCCCGCCCGTTCGTCGGTTCGGGACGGGACGAGGATCGGGCCGGGAGACTCCAGGGGTGGAGCCGGTGAGACGAGCGTGAGTCGGGCGCCGCGCCGATGGGCACGCTCGGCGGCGACGTCGCGGGCGTGCCAGGTCGGCGACCGTTCTTCCTTGAGCGCCTCGGAACCGTCGTCGACGACGACGATGGCGGCGAGGTCGGGGACGGGGGCGAGCACCGCCGACCGGCCGCCGAGAATGACGCAGGCGCCGCGCCGGGACCGATCCCAGGCGCGGGCCCGGTCGCGGGGCCGCCCTTCCGTCAGCCATGGGACAACGGTGGCGCCGGTCGCCCGCAGCGCGGCGGCCAGGCGGCCTAGGCGCCCGTCCGGCACCACGACGATGGTGGAGCCCGACTCAACCAGCAGTCCCGAAAGGAGCCTGCCGGCGTCGGCAGCCGGAGGCCAGCGAACCGTGGCCACCGGCCGGCCCGCCGCATCGGAGGCCAAATCGGCGGCGGACGAGAGTGAGCTGCGTTCCTCGGGCACTCCGGCACCTGAAGAAGGCACGTTGACGGAAGGGGCGGACCCAGCGGCTGAGGTGGGGGCGAGGATGTGGGAACGCTCTGGCGCCGCTTCTGGGGTCGAAGCGTGCCCAGATTCCGGAAGCGGGCCGGGCGACACGACGGCGGCTGGAGAGGCGGCGCGGAGCAAGGGGAGGCGGGGGCCCGCGAAGCGCCAAGCGGCCCACTCCGTGAGGTCCACGACTTCCGGCGAAGGGCCAGCCGAAACAGCGGCGAGAAGGGGCCGGAGCTTTTCCGGCGGTGCCTCGGAGACGACGTCGTCGTCGACCACCCAGGCCCGGACCCGGCGTCCGCCGAGGTTGACCCGGACGATCGTGCCGACGCCGACGACCCCGGCCAGGGGCTCCGGGACCGAGTAGTCGAAGAGGCGTTCGACGGCCAGCACGTCGACGGCGACCCGACAGACGCGGGTCGCCGTCACGAGCACGGTGGCGAATGGAGAAGGAGCGTCAGTCGCCGGCAGCCGAGCGGAGGGTGTCGGCCAGGTCGTCGGCCTGCTCCCAGGTGAACTCCTTGTCGGGCCGGCCGAAGTGCCCGTAGGCCGCGGTCTTGCGGTAGATCGGGCGGCGCAGGTCGAGCCGGTCGATGATGGCGGCAGGGCGCAGGTCGAAGTTGTCCTGGATCAGACCGGGGAGCCGCTCCGGGTCGATCTCGTGCGTGCCGAAGGTCTCGACGAGGACCGACACCGGCCGGGCCTTGCCGATGGCGTAGGCCACCTGGACCTCACAGCGCGAGGCTAGACCAGCAGCCACCACCGCCTTGGCCGCCTGGCGGGTGGCGTAGGCGGCGGAGCGGTCGACCTTCGTCGGGTCCTTCCCGGAGAAGGCGCCGCCGCCGTGGCGGGCCATGCCGCCGTAGGTGTCGACGATGATCTTGCGCCCGGTCAGGCCGGTGTCGGCGTGGGGGCCGCCGAGTTCGAACGTCCCCGTCGGGTTGCAGAGCAGCGTGAAGTTGTCATCGACGAACTGCGGCGGCAGGAGCGGCCGGATGACGTGGTCGAGCAGATCGGGCTTGAGCAGCGTCTCGATGTCGATGCCCGGCTGGTGCTGGGTCGAGACAAGCACGGTGTCGAGGCGGACGGGCCGGTTGCCCTCGTACTCGATCGTCACCTGCGTCTTTCCGTCCGGCCGGAGATAGGGGAGGACCCCGGCCTTGCGGACCTCCGAGAGCCGGCGGGCGAAGCGGTGAGCCAGCCAGATCGGCATCGGCATGAGGTCGGCCGTCTCGTCGCAGGCGTAACCGAACATCATTCCCTGGTCGCCTGCGCCGACCGAGTCGAGGAGGTCTTCGTTCGAGCCGGTGCGGCGCTCGAGCGCGGCGTTGACGCCCTGGGCGATGTTGGGCGACTGCTCGTCGATCGAAACCACGACCCCGCAGGTGTTCCCGTCGAACCCGTAGGACTCCCGGTCGTAGCCGATCGAGCAGATCGTCTCCCGGGCGATCTTCGGGATCTCCACGTAGGCGGTGGTGGTGATCTCTCCCGCCACGACCACCAGGCCGGTGGTGAGGAGCGTCTCGCAGGCCACCCGGCCCGCCGGGTCCTCGGCCAGGATCGCGTCGAGGATCGAGTCGCTGATCTGGTCGGCCATCTTGTCGGGGTGACCCTCGGTCACCGACTCCGACGTGAACCTCCAGCGGTTGCTGCTCACGGAGCCTCCTTGTTTCTGTCGTTCAGTTCCGATACCACCCGGTCCCAGATGGCATCGGCCAATTCGATCTTGGGCATCTGCGGAAGCTCTCGAGTCGTGCCGTCGGGGGCGATCAAGACGGCGCGATTCGTGTCGACCTCGAAACCCGAACCGGGAGCGGTCACATCGTTGGCGACCATCAGGTCGACCCGTTTGGCCGCCATCTTGGCCGCCGCCTGTTCGACGAGCCGCTCCGTCTCTGCTGCGAATCCTACGAGGTACTGCGCCGACTTCTTCCGACCGAGCTCCGCCAGGATGTCGGTCGTCGGCTCGAGGACGATCTCCGGCGGGCCGGCCGCCTTCTTGATCTTCTCAGCATTGGTCGCTTTTGGACGGAAATCAGCCACTGCGGCGGCCATCACGACGACGTCGACGTCGCCGTAGCGGCCGAGGACGGCGTCGGCCATCTCCGCCGCCGACTCCACGGGGACGACATCGGCGACGCCGGGGGGTGCCGCCCGGTTGACGGTGGTGACAAGGACGACCTCGGCACCACGGCGCGCCGCGGCCTCGGCGATGGCATAGCCCATCTTCCCCGACGACCGGTTGCCGATGAACCGGACGGGATCGATCGCCTCCCGGGTGCCGCCGGCCGTGACCAGGATGCGCCGGCCGGCGAGATCGCCGCCCGACACGGTGGAGGTGGGCGGCGAGAGGATGGCGACCGCCGCCTCCACGATCCGGGCCGGGTCGGCCAAGCGCCCGGCACCGATGTCGCCTCCGGCCAACCGGCCGGACTCGGGGTCGACAATGTGGACGCCCCGGCGCCGGAGCAGGGCCAGATTGTCCTGCACGGCGGGGTGCTCCCACATCTCGGTGTGCATGGCGGGGGCGACGAGGACGGGCGCCCGGGTGGCGAGGAGCGTGGCCGTCAACAGGTCGTTGGAGATGCCGGCGGCGTAGTGGCCGATGACCCTGGCGGTGGCCGGCGCCACCACGACGAGGTCGCAGTTCTGACCCAGCCGGGTGTGCGGGATCGGCTCCGGGCCCTCGAACAGCGACGTGCGGGCCGGCTCCGACGCCAGCGCCGAGAATGTCAACGGCCCGACAAACCGAGTGGCTCCGGTGGTCAGAACCGGCATCACGTAGGCGCCCGCGTCGACGAGCCTCCGGCAGATTTCGACTGCTTTGTAGGCGGCGATCCCGCCTGAGACACCGAGGACGATGCGCCGCCCGGCGAGCGGAGCCAAGGGCCCTACTTGATCGACTTCTCGACGACCTCGGGCCGTTCGTAGACGATCTTGGCGGCTTCGATCTCCTCCAGCGAGATCGACAGCGGCTTGCGGGAGAGCGACGTCACCTGAGGCGGGACGATCGTCCCGAGCCCCTCACCGAGCTGGTTGAAGTAGGAGTTGATCTGGCGGGCCCGCTTGGCCGCCAGGGACACCAGCGTGAACTTGGAGTCGACGCGGTCGGTCAGGTTCTCCAAGAGCGGGTGCATCAGTGACGGACGGCGTTCCACGAAGTACCTCTCTTCAAGAACTGCGGCGGGCTTCGAGGATAGCAGCGACCTGCTCGACAGCCGCTTCCAGGCGGTCGTTGACCACCACGAGGTCGAACTCAGGGGCATAGGCCTCTTCGGCGTCGGCCTTGGCCAGGCGGCGCTCGATGGTGTCGAGGGCGTCGCCGGCCCGGGTCACCAACCGCTCCCGTTGCACCTCCCGGCTGGGCGGCCGGAGGAACACCAGCACGGCGTCGGGGAAGCACTTACGAACGGCCAGCGCCCCCTGCACGTCGATCTCCAGGATCACGTCGTCGCCGGCCGCAAGGTGGTCGACCAGGGGGCGTTTGGGGGTGCCGTAGAAGTTGCCGAACACCTCGAACGACTCGACGAACTCGTCGTGCTCCCGCCACTTCTCGAAGGTGGCGCGATCGAGGAAGACGTAGTCGACACCGTCCTGCTCGCCGGGGCGCGCCGAACGAGTGGTCGCCGAAACCGACAGCCACGGCCGCGGCTCCCGCTCGAGCAGTTTGGCGGCAACGGTGCCCTTACCGGCTCCGGAAGGGCCCGAGAGGACGAGGAGAACGCCCAGCCTTTACCGCTCGAAATGCTCCAGGAGAGCGCGCCGCTGGTGGGTGCCGAGGCCCCGGACGCGACGGTTCTCGCTGATTTCGAGTTCCTCCATCGTGCGGCGCGCTTTGACCTTGCCGACGCCGGGGAGGGACTCGAGGACGGTGACGACCTTCAGTTTGGCGACAGCGTCATCGGTGTCGCCCTGTGCCAGCAATTCGCCGAGGCTGATCGACCCAGCCTTCAGCTTCTCCTTCAACTCGGCACGCTGGCGGCGGGCGGCAGCTGCCTTTTCGAGCGCCGCCTGGCGCTGCGCGGGATCGAGCTGCGGCGGGAGGGGCATGGCCTTGGGACCTCCGGAGGCAGTGACAAAACTTTTGTTCGGAACCTGGGCTCCGCACCGCACGGAGACGTCGCCCGGGGACCGACGAACCTGGTCAGTATAGGCAGACCCCCTGGCCACACAACCCGTCCGCAACGACGTTTTCATGGGGAATCGGTTTGAGGAAACGGTTGTCGCGTCACGGACGTGACAGACGTTGCCCGGGGGTTCGGGGGTGTCCCCCGAAGGAAACAGCGCGGTGGCGACACACCGGTTCCGTCAGGAAATGGTTGCAGCGCTGAGCGCCGCAGCGGCCTCCTCCGGATCGGACGCAGCGGTGACCGCCCGGCCGATCACGAGCAGGTCCGCGCCGGCGGCGATCGCGTCGGCCGGGGTTCCGACCCGGGCCTGGTCGTGGGCGGCGCCGCCGGGCATCCGGATCCCGGGGACAACGGCAAGCAATTGTGAACGCTCCTTCACCGCCGGAAGCTCGCGCACCGAGCAGACGACACCACCGCACCCGCCCTCGACGGCGGCGTGGAGCCGGGCCGGGAAGGCCGACGCATCAGGGTCACTGGTGAGGACGGTGACGCCGAGGGCGACGGGCCGGTCGTCGAAGCCGGCGTCCGACGCCCCTGCGACGAGGCCCTCGACACCGGCGCGGAGCATGTCCACTCCGCCGGAGGTGTGGAGCGTGACGTAGCCGACGCCGAGCCGGCCGACCTGCCGGGCCGCCTTCCCCACCGTGGTCGGGATGTCGTGGAGTTTGAGGTCGAGGAAGACGCGCCGGTCGGGGCGGGCCAACTTCTCGACGGCGGCCGGGCCGGCGGCGGTGAACAACTCGAGGCCGACCTTCACGACCCCGAACCAGGGATGGAGGCGATCGGCGAGGGCGACCGCGGCGTCGAGGTCCTCGACGTCGAGCGCCAAGGCCAGGCGATCTCGCCCGGGGGTTCGGGGGTGTCCCCCGGAAAGACTGTCGGTCACCATTCCAGGCCTCCGACGAGATCGGCACTGCGGGCGACGCCGTGCTCGGCGCACCACCGGGCAAGGCCCTCGACGACGTGTTCGGCGGCGCGGGGGTCAAAGAACGTCGCCGTCCCCACCCCCACCGCACTGGCTCCCGCGAGGAGCATCTCGACGGCGTCGAGGCCGGTGCGCACGCCGCCCGTTCCGATGATGGGGGTGCCGGGCAATGCCCGGGCGACGTCGGCGACGGCCCTCAACGCGACGGGCTTGATGGCCGGGCCCGACAGGCCCCCGCCGCCGGCGCCGAGCCGGGGACGGCGGGTCTCGGCGTCGATGGCCAGACCGAGGACGGTGTTGATGAGCGTCAACCCGGTTGCGCCCGCCCCGACCGCCGCGGCCGCGACGGACACGAGATCGGCAACATTGGGCGAAAGTTTGGCGAAGACCGGGAAGGTGGGCGCCAGTTGGTCGCGCACCGCGCCGAGGGCGGCGGCGGTGGCGTCGGGATGGGCGGCGAACATCTGACCCCGATCCTCGAGATTCGGGCAGCTGACATTTACTTCCAATGCCGTCAGCTGGCGCAGTGCGGGAGCGAGGGCGGCGGCCGCTTTGGCGTAGTCGTCGACCGAGCGGCCCCAGATCGACACGATGACCCGCGAGCCGCGAGCGAGCAGCGGCGGCAGATCATGTTCCAGCCACGCCTCGACGCCCGGATTCTGAAGGCCAACGGAATTGAGCATGCCCGCCGTCGCCTCCCACACCCGCGGCGCCGGATTGCCCTCCCAGGGATAAGGCGACAAGGACTTCGCGGTAACGGCCCCGAGCTTGGATGGATCGCCGAGTTTGGCGACTTCGTCGCTGTAGCCGTACGTCCCCGACGCCGTCACGATCGGATTCGGTAGCGCCAGCGGCCCAAGACGGCACGTCAGGTCGACGCTCGTCCTCACAGCGGCAAACGGAGTTGTGCGTCGAGGTGGTACTCCTGCAGGGAGCGGACGCGGGGTTCCTCGTTGCGGGATTCGGCGATGCCGGCGGCGGCGGCGAGGGCGGCGGGGATCGTGGTGAGGCAGGGGACGCCGTGGGCGCTGGCGGCAAGGCGGATGTAGGCGCCGTCGGCCCGGGGGCCACGGCCCCGGGGGGTGTTGACGACGAGGTTGACCTTGCCCGAGGCGATGAGGTCGACGGCGTCGACACCGTTGCCGGGTTCGCCGGGGCCGAGCTTGGCCACCACCGCGCCGACAGGGATGCCCTCGGCTTCGCAGGCGGCGGCGGTGCCGGCGGTGGCCACGATGGTGAAGCCGAGGTCGGCGAAGCGGCGGGCGGCGGTGAGACCGCCGGGCTTGTCGCGGTCGGCCAGGGAGAGGAACACTGAACCGCGGTCTGGGAGCTTGTTGCCGACGGCGGTCTGGCTCTTGGCGAACGCCACCCCGAAGGTGCGGTCGATGCCCATCACCTCGCCGGTCGAGCGCATCTCCGGGCCGAGGATCGTGTCGACGCCGAAGCGGTCGAAGGGCAGCGCCGCTTCCTTCACGGCTACGTGCCCACCCCCGTCCGCACCGGCGTTCGCCGGGATCAGGCCCTCGGCCCGAAGTTCGGCCAGGATGGCGCCGACCATCAGGCGGGCGGCCACCTTGGCCAGCGGAACGGCGGTGGCCTTGGAGACGAACGGGACCGTTCGGCTGGCCCGGGGGTTGGCCTCGAGGATGTAGACGCTGCCGTCCTTCACGGCGTACTGAACGTTGATCACACCGACGACGTTGAGTGCTTCGGCCAGCGCCCGGGTGTGGCGTTCGATGACGGCAACGACGTCGCCGGGCAAGGTGGGCGGCGGAATGGCGCAGGCCGAGTCGCCGGAGTGCACGCCGGCTTCTTCGATGTGCTCCATGACCCCGCCGATGAGGACTTCGCCGCCGGAGTCGCGCACGGCGTCGACGTCGACCTCCGTGGCGTCCTCGAGGAACCGGTCGATGAGGACGGGTCGGGTGGCGGAAAGACCCCCACCGACGCCACCCTCGGCGGAGGCGGCCAATGCCGCCATGGCCGCCCGCAGGCCCGCCTCGTCGTAGACGATCTCCATGGCGCGACCGCCGAGCACGTAGGACGGCCGGACGAGCACCGGATATTCGACCCGCTCGGCCACCACCACCGCGCCCTCGACTTCGGTGGCCACCCCGCCCGGCGGCGACGGAATACCGAGCCGCTCGCAGAGGACGTTGAACCGTTCCCGGTCCTCGGCCAGGTCGATCGAGTCGGGAGAAGTGCCGAGTACGGCGATGCCGGCCGCCTCGAGGTCGTGGGCCAGCTTGAGCGGCGTCTGGCCACCGAGGCTAACGATCACACCGCGGAGATTCGAGGAGAGCGCGCCGCACACATTGAGGACGTCCTCAGGGGTGAGCGGCTCGAAGAACAGCCGGTCCGACGTGTCGTAGTCGGTGGACACGGTCTCCGGGTTGCAGTTGACCATCACGGTCTCGAAACCGGCCGCCGACAGTTCGAAGGCGGCGTGGACGCAGCAGTAGTCGAACTCGATCCCCTGGCCGATGCGGTTGGGGCCGCTGCCGAGGATGACCACCGCGGGTCGCTCCAGCGGCGCTACCTCGTCCTCGTCTTCCCATGTCGAGTAGTGATACGGCGTGCGGGCGGCAAACTCGGCGGCGCACGTGTCGACCGTCTTGTAGGTGACGGTGACGCCGGCCGCCGTGCGGGAAGACCGCACGTCCGCTTCGGGCACCGACCAGAGGTAGGCGAGCTGGGCGTCGGAGAAGCCGGCCCGCTTCACCCGACGCCAGTCGGTCCGGGTGAGTGCTGCCGGCCCGCCGGCGTCGGAGACCAGCCAATCCCGCTCCTCGACCAGCGAGACGATCTGGTCGAGGAACCAGGGGTCGACGCCGCTGGCCTCGAACAGGCGCTCGACCGTGATGCCGCGCCGCAGCGCCGCTTCGAGGTGGAACAACCGCTCGGGAGTCGCCACCGCCGCCCGGCGGACGAGCTCGTCGTCGTCGAGCGCGTCATAGGCCCGCTCCCCCGGGTCGCCGTTGAGACCCAACCGGCCCGTCTCCAGCGAGCGGCAGGCCTTCTGTACCGACTCGGTAAACGTCCGGCCGAGGGCCATGACCTCGCCGACCGACTGCATCTTCGTGCCAAGCACCGGCGGCACGCCGGAGAACTTCTCGAAGGCGAACCGCGGGATCTTCACCACGACGTAGTCGATGGACGGTTCGAACGACGCCGGAGTCTCGCCGGTGATGTCGTTCATCACCTCGTCGAGCCGGTAGCCGACAGCCAGCTTGGCGGCGATCTTGGCGATGGGAAACCCGGTCGCCTTCGACGCCAGCGCGGAGGAGCGCGACACCCGCGGGTTCATCTCGATCACGACCATCTCGCCGTCGGCGGGGTTGACGGCGAACTGGATGTTGGAACCGCCGGTCTCGACGCCGATGCGCCGGATGCAGGCGAACGCCGCGTCGCGCATCGTCTGGTACTCGACGTCGGTCAGGGTCTGGGCGGGCGCCACGGTGATCGAGTCGCCGGTGTGGGTGCCCATCGGGTCGAGGTTCTCGATCGAGCAGACGACGACGGCGTTGTCGGCGCCGTCGCGCATGACCTCGAGCTCGTACTCCTTCCAGCCGGCAATCGACTGCTCAAGGAGGATCTCCCCCACCGGGCTGGCGGCGAGACCGTTGGCCGCCACCACCTCCAGCTCCGACGCGTCGGCGGCGAAGCCGGTGCCGCCCCCGCCGAGGATGAACGACGGCCGGCAGATCAGCGGGTAGCCGATCTCCTCGCCGACGGCGAGGGCCTCATCCAGCGAGTAGGCGATGCCCGACTTCGGGACCGACAGGCCGATCTCGACCATGGCCGCCTTGAAGCGGCGCCGGTCCTCGGCGGTGTGGATCGCCTCGACGCCGGCGCCGATCAGTTCCACGCCGAACCGGTCGAGCACCCCGGATTCGGCGGCCGACACCGCCAGGTTCAGCGCCGTCTGCCCGCCGAGGGTGGGGAGCAGGGCGTCGGGCCGTTCCTTCTCGATGACCCGGGTGAGCGTGTCGAGGTCGAGCGGCTCGACGTAGGTGGCGTCGGCCAGATCGGGGTCGGTCATGATCGTGGCCGGGTTGGAGTTGACAAGGATGACCCGGTACCCCTCGGCCCTCAGGACCCGGCAGGCCTGGGTGCCGGAGTAG
>JAICGL010000088.1 GCA_025923175.1 Acidimicrobiia bacterium | reverse complement strand
TGGCGCCCGTTGCGGGGGAGCGGATCCTCGACATCGGGTGCGGACCCGGTTTCTACGTGAGGGAATTGCTCGACGTGGTCGGGCCGAGCGGTTCGATCGTCGGTGTCGACGCCAGCCCCGACATGCTCGGTCTCGCCCGACAGCGCTGCGAGGGCCATTCTAACGTGACGTTCCGCGACGGCAACGCCACTGCGCTCCCCGTCGACGACGGCGACTTCGACGCCGCGCTCTGCGTGCAGGTGATGGAGTACGTCCCCGACCCGCCCGCCGCGCTGGCCGAGATCTACCGGGCGCTCCGGCCCGGTGGCCGGGCGCTCATCTGGGACGTCGACTGGGGAACCGTCTGGTGGCACACCGCCGATCCCGACCGGATGCGGCGGGTGCTGTCAGCCTGGGACGAACACCTCGTCCACCCGTCGCTTCCTCGCCGGCTCGGGGCGTACTTCCGGGCCGCCGGCTTCGTCGACGTCGCGGTGGCCGGACACAGCTTCGCCACGGTCGACTACGACGACGAGTCCTTCGCGGTCCTCATGCTGGGAATGGCCGCCGACTTCGTCCCCGGCCGTGGTGGTGTGACCGGGGACGAAGCGGCGGCCTGGTTAACGGAACAGCGGGATCTGGCCGAGCAGGGAGAGTTCTTCTTCGAGGGAACTCAGTTCTGCTTCACGGCCCGGAAACCCGCGTCCTGAGCGGGTGCCTGGTTCAGCGCAGGCCGAGACGCCGGGAACAGGCCGGCCACTGGCCCCAGCCGCTGCGGGCCTGGAGCTTGCGGGCCGCCTCGTCCTGCATCTCAGGCGGAGCCTGGTGGGGCATGCCGGGGAACCCGAGGCCGCGCCAGGTCCGTGGGAGGAACTGGTAGGCACCGTAGAAACCGTTGCCCGTGTTGATGTTGTAGCGGCCACCGGACTCGCACTGGCGGAGCCGGGCCCACACGTCACCCGTGGGGAGAGCCTTGGCCTTGACGACTCGCTGGCGGACGGCCGAGCGGGAGGCCTTCGCCCGTACCCAGCGCCGCCCGTAGCGTGGACGGGCCCGACGAGCAGTTGCGGGGCGAGCCTTGCTGGATGAATGAACGATTGGCCGGGAGACTGAAGCGGCTCCCGCGGGCTCGGCGGTGAAAACGTCGCTGCTGAGCAGCGTGATCGCCATCAAAACGGCGATCAGAACGGAACTACGGCGAAGCAGGTTGCGCATCTTGCGCCTCCTTGAAGTCACGGAAACCCGGAGGGCTTCAGGTGTGGCTTGGAATGCGGGCAACCGTCAGGTGCATACACGTCTCGAAGCCTTAGCTTCGGGGCGAAATTGGGACATCGATGTCCAGACGATGATGCAGACGAGCGCCCACTGCATCTCCGAAGGGCAATCTCCTTTCGCCCGCGCCGAAGAATTCGACAGGGGTTGGGGGGGAATGTGTCACCGGCCCGTTTGGCACCAAGTGACAGCGGGAAGAACCCTAATCGGGTTCCTTGCTATTCCCGCAAATTCTGCGCGCCCAGAGCGGTGCGAATGCTCCGTTGCGTTGTGGAAATTGCTGGCTGTCGAATACGGCGTTAGCGTCACCGGCTTCGCCGTGAAGTTACGACTCTTCGCTCCCTGGGCTGTCTCGCTCGCCTGCCTCACCGCCGCGGTGACCCCGGCCATGGCCCGAGAAGGTGTGGATCCTGACGCGCCCGGGCGGAAAGAACTGCAGCGGGACGTGAAGGAGTCCACCTCTCGCTACCGCAAGGCCAAGGCCGAGGTCGACAAGCTGGCCGCCGAGATCCGCCGGATCGAGACCCGTCTCGAGGGCGTGGACGCCCAGCAGGAGGCGCTGCGGGCGATGGCCACGAAGGGGGCCGTCGCCCTCTACATGCACGACAACACGCTGGACTGGGCCGATGGCGGCTTCGGAGACGGCGGGAACGAGCTCCTCGAGGCGGCCCGCCGGGCCCGGCTGGTCGGTGGCGTCAATGTGCTGGCCGGCGCCGCCGTCCGCAACCTGAGTGATTCGACCAAGCAGATCCTGGAAGACCGGCGCCGGCTGAAGGACAAGCGCCAGGAGCAGGAAGTGGCACTGCGCAAGCTCGACGGCGAGCGGCAGGCCGCCGCCGGCCGGTTCTCGGCGTTCGTTGCCGAGGAACGGGCGGAGGAACGGCAGCGGCGGGCCACCGAGGCCGCTCAGCGTAAAGCTGAGGCTGCGCAGCGTAAGGCCGACGCCGCTGCCCGGCGGGCGGCGCAGCGCACGAGTCGGGCCCAGCCGGCGGGCCGGGGCGCGATGCCGCCGTTGCCGCTGGGGTTCGTGTGCCCGCTCAACGGCCCGTTCAAATGGGGTGACGGCTGGGGTGCGGGTCGAGGCCATCGCGGGGTCGACCTGCTGGCACCACGAGGCTCGGAGAACGTCGCCGTGGTACCGGGAACCTTCGAGACCCGGTTCTGGGGTGGCGGCGGCCTGACGCTCTTCCTGCGGGGTGATGACGGTCACACGTACGTCTACATGCACCTGCTGCGGATCGTCGGGGACTCCAACCGCCACGTCGAGGCGGGTGAGGTGATCGGTCTCACCGGCGCGTCGGGCAACGCCAGCGCCTACCACCTGCACTTCGAGATCCACCCGGATGGCGGTGGGCCGATCGACGCGTTCTCCACGGTCGTGAACCACTGCCCACCCATGCCCCGGGACCACTAGCTCCAAGGGACCATGAGAACGCGAACCCTCATCGCCCTGGTGGGGAGCGTGTCCCTGTTGTTGGCGGGATGTGCCGACGACGACAAGAAGAGCTCCTCGGCGGGCGGGGAGGCGGACTCCACGACGAGCACGACCGTTGGCGCGCTCCAGACGCTTGGCGCCAGTGAGGGTCAGGTCAACCTCATCGCCTGGGCGGGCTATGTGGAGAAGGGGGAGCTCGACCCCAAGGTCGACTGGGTCAGCCAGTTCGAGAAGGACAACAACTGCAAGGTGACCACCAAGGTCGCCGGCAGCTCCGACGAGATGGTCAGCCTCATGAAGACCGGCCAGTACGACGGGGTGTCGGCGTCGGGCGACGCCACGCTCCGGCTGATCCAGGCCGGTGACGTGGCTCCGATCAACACGACGCTCATCCCGAACTACGCCGACGTCTTCCCGGCGCTCAAGAGCAAGCCGCACAACACGGTCGATGGCAAGAGCTACGGCGTTCCCCACGGCCGGGGCGCCAACCTGTTGATGTGGCGCACCGACAAGGTGTCGCCGGCGCCCGACTCGTGGGGCGTGGTGTGGGACAAGAACTCCAAGTACAAGGGCAAGATCACGGCCTATGACAGCCCGATCTACATCGCCGACGCCGCCCTGTACCTGAAGGCGACGAAGCCCGACCTCGGCATCACCAACGTCTACGAGCTCGACCAGAAGCAGTTCGACGCCGCCATCGCCCTCCTCAAGGAGCAGCGGACGATCATCGGCGAGTACTGGAGCGACTACACGAAGTCGATCGCTGCGTTCACGCAGGGCAACTCGGTGGCCGGCACCAGCTGGCAGGTCATTACCAACCTGCTCAAGAAGGACAACGTCAAGGTGGAGAGCGTCATGCCCAAGGAGGGATCCACCGGCTGGTCCGACACCTGGATGATCCACAAGAACGCCAAGAACCCCAACTGCATGTACCGGTTCATGAACCACATCATCTCGCCCGAGGCCAACGCCAAGGTCGCCGAGTACTTCGGCGAGGCGCCGTCGAACTCGAAGGCGTGCGCCCTGACCGAGGACAAGAACCACTGCACCACGTTCCACGCGACGGACGAGGCGTACTTCGACAAGGTCGCCTACTGGACGACCCCCCTGAAGAACTGCGGCGACGCGCGGGGAGAGGTCTGCAAGGACTACTCGGAATGGGTGGCCGCCTGGACCAGCGTCCAGGGCTAGTCGTTCCTCATGACGCGGGAGGCAGTCTCCTCATCAGGTCTCCGCTGCGTCCGTCTCCTCGTGAAGCCGGTCGTGCAGACCTTCGAGGGTCGTGCGGCTCAGATGCTCGGGTGCATCGAGCCCATGAGGCGACTGGAGGTGAACACGAAGAGCGTCCTCATCATCGAAGGTGGGGTGGTGGTGCCGCGCCGTCCGTTCCTCGGCGACCTCGATCTCCTCGTCGGGTAGTTCCTCTTCCTGTTTCTTCACAAGGAGTTTTTACCTCCGACCGAAGCCTGCCATGCGGCTAGTCGTCGTCCGCGTCGCCGGCGCGACCGGACTTCCAGTAACCCCGGATCCAGGTCTCGGACCGCGGGAGGTTGCGTTCGTCGAGGAGGTGGCGGCGGATGCGCTGCATGGCGGCGGCTTCGCCGGCGGCCCAGATGCGGGAGCCGGGGGCGAGTTCGGTGGAAATGATGGCGGGGACGAGGGCGTCGCCGGGTGGGGCGCCGGCGGGGAGGTCGTACCAGTCGACGGTGGCGGCTGGATGCTTCGGGAGTTCGAGCCGGGCGGCGGGGTCGGCGACTTCGACGATCACGTGGACGGGCTTGTCGGCCGGGAGCATCTCGAGGAGCTGGCCGATGGCCGGGATCGCCGACTCGTCGCCGCCGAGGACGAAGCCGGATGCGTCAGCATCGATCGGGTAGCCCCGGCCGGGCCCGGAGATCGCCGCCTTGTCGCCGGGCCGGGCGGCCTGCGCCCAGGCGGATGCCGCGCCGCCTTCGTGCACGACGATCTCCAGGTCGAGCTCCTGCGTGGTCGAGTCGAGCCGGAGTGGGGTGAGCGTGCGGATGGTCGGCCGGCTGCCGTCGGGCAACAGGAACTCGTTTCCGTGCCACGTCGGCATGACCAGTTCGCTGCTGCCCGGTGCCGGCAGGAGCAGCCGCACGCTGGCGGCCGGCTGCTCGATGACCAGCCCGTCGAGCTCCGGCCCGCCGACGGTCACCCTGACGAGTCGGGGGGTCAGTGGCGTGACTCCGGCGACGGCGACCCGCCGGTAAGTCGGGGGTTCGCGCCTGATACGTCCGGTGGAAGAAGACTCGGTCATCTCAGGAAAGTAGCGTGGTGCGCGCCGATGCCGACCAACGTCACACCCGAGTACAGGGCGGCCGAAGCGGACTTCCGCAAGGCGCGCACGCCTGAGGACCGGCTGCAGTGCCTGCGGGAAATGCTGCGCACCATCCCGAAACACAAGGGCACCGAGCATCTCCAGGCTGAGCTCAAGTCCAAGGTCAAGGAGCTGACCGAGGCGCTGGCCGGGCCCCGCAAAGGGGGAGCGCGCACCGGGCCGTCCACCGTGGTGCACGCCGAGGGTGCCGCCCAGGTCGCGTTGCTGGGCCCGCCGAACAGCGGGAAGTCGTCGCTCCACGCCCACCTCACCGGGTCCCACGCCGAGGTCGGGCTGTTTCCCTTCACCACGCAGTTCCCCCAGCCGGGCATGCTGCCGTTCGAGGACATCAACTTCCAGCTCGTCGATCTTCCGCCGGTGTCGGCCCAGCATCTCCCGCCGTGGTTGGCCAACACGCTCCAGCCGGCTGCCGCCGCCCTGCTGGTCGTGGATCTCGGCGACCCCGGCTGTGTCGAGCAGGTGGACGAGTTGCACCGCCTGCTGAGCCCGGCCCGGGTCACGCTGACCGCCTCCTGGGAGCCGTACGTCCCCGGCGAGGAGGACGACCTGTTCGCCATCGTGCTGCCGACGCTGCTGGTCGCCACCAAGACGGACCAGCTGGCGGACCCGGAGGCCGAGCTGGCGACCTTCCGGGAGCTGACCGGCTATCCCTACCCGGCACTGGCGGTGTCGACGGTCGACGGGCAGGGTCTCGATCAGCTCGGCCCGTTCCTGTTCGAGCACCTCGGCGTCGTGCGGGTCTACACGAAGATCCCCGGCCAGCCACCCGACATGACGCGGCCCTTCACCGTGCAGCGCGGCCAGACGGTGGGCGACGTCGCGGTCCTCGTCCACAAGGAGATCGCCGCCGACTTGCGCTACGCCCGGCTCTGGGGCCGCGAAACATTTGACGGGCAGCAGGTCGGCCGCGACCATGCCCTCGCCGACGGCGATGTCGTCGAGTTGCACACCTGAACCCCCGGAGGTGCCCATGTACACCCGAGTCACGACCCTCAGCGGTGTAAAGGATGTCGATGGCTTTGTGACTGCGATGCAGGAGACGTCGCTCGCGGAACTGCGCGCTCAGCGGGGCTACAAGGGCCTCAGCATCAGCGCAGACCGTTCGAGCGGGGTGATCGGGACGATGACGCTGTGGGAGACCGAGGCGGACCGAGACGCCAGCGACAGCGCGCTGTCCAAACTCCGCGAAGACACCCGGGCGCAGTTCGCCTCCGACATGACGATCGAGACCTTCGAGGAGGGCGTCGTCGAGTTCAGCCGGGCCCCGGAGGTGGGGTCCTCGCTCATGGTGACCCGGATCAGCATGGACCCGGCCAAGATCGGCGAGAACGTCGAACACTTCAAGGGCGAGGTTCTGCCGCAGATCAAGGCCACGCCGGGCTTCCGGACGCTGCGCACGATGATCGACCCCGAAACCGGTAACGGCATCGTCGGTTCGGTCTGGGACGACGAGCAGTCCATGCAGGCGGCGGCCGACGCCGCCATGGCCCGCCGCCCCGACGCCACCGCCCGCGGGGTCAACTTCGGCGAGACCAGTTTCCGGGAGATCCTTCTCTTCGACATGTAGCACTGGTGCATTTCCGGTCTGCATGCGAAACGTAGGGGTAGGCCTGCTGGCGGCGTTGCTGGCAACGCTGGCTGCCCTGTCGCTGGCCGACCAGGAGCCGAAGACCGCCAGAGCGGGATTCGGGGTTGCCGGAAGCCGGTACCGGCCCGCGCTCGTCTCCCGGTATGGCGCGGTGGCGTCGGCGTCGCCTGATGCGTCGGCGGCGGGGATCAGCGTGCTGGCCGACGGGGGCAACGCCGTCGACGCCGCGGTGGCGACCGTCTTCGCCGTCGGGGTGGCAGCGCAGGAGTCGTGCGGTATCGGCGGGGGAGGGTTCCTGCTGTACCGGGGAGCCGACGGGACGGAAGCGGTGCTCGACTTCCGGGAGACCGCACCCGCCGCGCTCCCTGCCAACTTCGAAACGGCGCCACGGCGGTTCCGGGGAAGCGGCCATCAGGTCGTCGGCGTTCCCGGAACCGTCGCTGGCATGGCCGGCGTGGCGCAACGCTTCGGGACGCGGCCGCTCGACCGTCTCCTCCGGCCGGCCATCGCCCTGGCGGAGCGGGGCTTGCGCCTTTCACCGCTTCAGGTCGAGGTGCTGCAGGGCGAGCGGGAACGGCTCAACAGCTACGACGAGGCCCGACGCCTGTATCTGGACAACGGCGCAGTGCCGGCGGCGTTTCCGATCGGTCGGGAGCGCCCCCAACCGGACCTGGCCCGAACGCTGCAGACCCTGGCCGACCAAGGACCGCAGGCCTTCTACCAGGGAACAATCGCCGCGGCGATCATCGCCGAAATGGAGCGCTCCAGAACGGCCGGCGCCCCGGAAGGGGAGCGGGGCGTCATGACCGTCGAGGATCTGGCGTCGTACGAGCCGATCTGGCGCGAGCCGTTACGGGGCCGCTATCACCGTCGGACCATTCTCGCCGTCCCACCACCCACCGCCGGCGGTGTGATCGTCCTCCAAGTGCTCAACCTGCTGGAAGAGTTCCCCCTGGGGGAGAACCGCTTCTTCCGCCACGGCGCGGTCAACCACCTGCATGTGCTGGCCGAAGCGAAGAAGATCGCCGTCGCCGACCGCAACGCCTACGTAGCCGATCCGGCCTACGTCGACGTGCCCACCGAACAACTCATCGCCGACGACTACGCCCGCACCCGCCGGGCGGACATCGACCGGGACAAGGCCAAGGACCCGTCTCCAGGGAACTTCCCGGGGTTCACCCCTCGGCCGCCCGGTGGCGGCGCCCGTCCGGGAGCGAGCACTCATCACGTCTCGGCGGTGGATGCGGCCGGGAACGCGGTGTCCGTCACCTGCTCGAACGAACAGCGCTACGGCAGCGGCGTCGTCGTACCCGGCACCGGCATCCTCCTCAACAACCAGCTGACCGACTTCGACGAGCCCGGCAGCGCCAACGAGGCCCGTCCGGGGAAACGGCCGCGCTCGAACATGAGCCCGGTCATCGTCGTTGAAGACGGCCGACCGGCACTCGTCCTCGGCGCCCCCGGCGGCCCGAGAATCCCGATGGGTGTCGCTTCGGTGATCTCCAACGTCATCGACTACGGGATGGATCCGGCGCTGGCCGTCGACGTCGCTCGCCTCGACTCGGAGAAGTGCTGCACGGTCGAGCTCGAGCAGGGCCGCGTGCTGCCGGCTCAACGTCAGGAGCTCACCCGCCGGGGACACACGATCACCGACCGGGGGGAGTACCACCCCCAGTTCACCCCGCTCGTGCAGGTGACGGGCATCCGGCCCGACGGCCTGCGTTTCTCCGTCAGCGACCCGCGCTACGACCGGGGAACAGCCGTCCTCTAAGACATTTCGTCGATGTCACCACGCAGCGCTGTTTTGCCGACGACGCAGCGGGATATCTAATTGGCAGGACCTGTCACCACGGTGGTGACATGCAAGCTGGGGGGCCACAGATCGAGGGGTAGGACCATGCTCGCCTTGCGAGGCGCGGTGATCACTGCTGTCGTTCTGCTTGCAACAGCCTGCTCGGGCGGCACCGGTCAGGATGAGAAGACGGCGCGCGGCGAGGTCACTCCGCCTCCTCCGCAAGCCACGACGGCACCCACTGAGCCGTCGACGACGACCACGCAACCGCCTCCTCCGCCGTGGTCGATCGGAGCGGTGCCGGCAAAGGGTCTCGGGCCTGGCGATCGGGGCCCCCAGGTTCGGGCGATCGAGGAACGGCTGACCGCTTTCAAGTTCGACGTCACGGTGCTCGACGACGTCTTCGACCAGAACACTGGCTACGCCGTGGTGGCGTTCCAGAAGGTGGCCGGATTGCCCCGCACCGGCCGGGTGACCCAGGACGTGGTCGACGCGCTGGCCGCGACGGCCGCCCCGCCCGGACCGCTGGTGCCCGGGGGCGGCCCGACCCGCATCGAGATCGACCTACCCCGCCAGGTGCTGTTCCTGTTCCACAACGACGCACTGATCCGGATCCTGCCGGTGTCGACCGGGTCGAATCAGCGGTTCTGCGCCGACGGCCGTTGCCGAACGGCGGTGACGCCGCCGGGTTCCTACCGGGTGGGCTACCGCGTAAATGGATGGGACGAGAGCAGCCCCCTCGGCCGGCTCTTCAATCCGCTCTACTACATGGTCGGTGCCGGCATCGCCATCCACGGCTACCCCGACGTCCCGCCCCAGCCTGCCTCCAAGGGCTGCGTCCGCATCCCGCTGTCAGCCGCCGCGACATTGCCGGGGCAGGTGCCGGACGACACCCCGGTCTACGTCCTCGACGGCAAGACACCGCCGGCTCCGGCTCCGCCTCCCGGAACCGAGACCTGACGACGGCTGCGTCAGGCCTGGAGCTCGCCGACCTCTTCGAGGAACCGGCGGATCTCCGACGCGTGGAAGCGGCGGTGGCCACCGAGTGTCCGCACGGCCGAGATCTTTCCTGACCTGGCCCAGCGGGTCACCGTCTTCGGGTTGACCCGAAACAGAATTGCCACCTCGCCGGGGGTGAGCAGCTCGTTCTCAGCCATGGATGCCTCCAAGATTGGTGCACGCCTTGTCCGTGCTCTTCCGTTACGTATCGGTTCGTACCGGTTCGTCCTTGAGCGGAAATTTGCTCTGGCCTTCAGGGCCAACTAGACGATCGTTCTACTAGCCGGATAGGCTGTCAGTATGAGCACCCGGGACCGGATCGTGGCGGCGGCCGCTCAGCTGTACGGGCGGTACGGATACACCGGCGTGGGGCTGAAACAGGTGGCGGCCGAAAGCGGTGCGCCGATCGGCTCGCTGTACCACTTCTTTCCCGGCGGCAAAGAGGAGCTGGCGGCCGCGGCGCTACGCATGTCGGGCGCCGGCTATCAGATGCTCGTCGAGGGAATTCTGGAGAACATGCCCGATCTGGTTTCGGGCATCGAGCAGTCGTTTGCGCTCGCTGCCGAGACCGTGGCTTCCACCGGCTACGTCGACGCCTGCTGGATCGAGACGGTGGCGCTCGAGGTCGCCAGTACCAGCGAGCCGCTCCGGATGGTGACGGCGGAGATCTTCGAGCAATGGATCGACAGCTGCACCGCGTGGGTGGAGTCGCACGGCGTGGCGCCGGAGAAGGCCCGGGAACTCGGGATCGCCTACGTCACCGGCCTCGAAGGCGCATTCATCCTGGCCCGTTCCCTGCAGAGCCGTGAGCCATTGCTGGCGACGGGGCGGATGCTGGCTGCCGCTGCCCGTGAGGCGCTGGCTGCGCCACCTTCCACGCCTGTGAAAGCAAAAGGAGCTCGTCGATGAAGCGCTCGGAAGAGCTGACGACCGTCCGCCGTGTCTTTGCGACCGCGGTCGCGTTGTCAGCCGTGCACTACTACGACAACACCGTCCGCTTCGAGGACTACACGGGTG
>JAICGL010000087.1 GCA_025923175.1 Acidimicrobiia bacterium | reverse complement strand
GCCCCCTACGTATTACCGCGGCTGCTGGCACGTAGTTGGCCGGGGCTTCTTCTGCAGGTACCGTCAGTTTCGTCCCTGCTGAAAGGGGTTTACAACCCGAGGGCCTTCATCCCCCACGCGGCGTTGCTGCGTCAGGCTTTCGCCCATTGCGCAAGATTCCCCACTGCTGCCTCCCGTAGGAGTCTGGGCCGTGTCTCAGTCCCAGTGTGGCTGATCGTCCTCTCAGACCAGCTACCCGTCGCTGCCTTGGTGAGCCGTTACCTCACCAACAAGCTGATAGGCCGCGAGGCCCTCCCGAAGCGGAATCCATTTCCTCAATGAGCCATGCGACTCTCTGAGGGCATCCGGTATTAGCACCGGTTTCCCGGTGTTATCCCAGTCTTCGGGGCAGGTTCCTCACGTGTTACTCACCCGTTCGCCGCTAGGTCTTCCCCTGTCTTGCGACAGGTTGGACCCCGCTCGACTTGCATGTGTTAAGCACGCCGCCAGCGTTCGTCCTGAGCCAGGATCAAACTCTCCATCGAGATCTCGGCTTGCCGGCCCGAGGGCCGCTTCCGCCTGCGATCGGTTGAAGAGCCGCCTCGGGACCCACTGAGTCCCTTCGGCAACCCGGCACTGGATTCACACGTTGTCCATGTGTGTACTCAGTGCATTGACTTGGTGAACGCCCTCGACCCCCGAAGCAAGCCTCGAGAAGCCGCGGACGCCCGCACTGGCTTTTGTCACCACTATTCCGTTTTCAAAGAGCGGCAGTCCGAGTGAGAGGGGTACCCAAGGGGGGGAAGCCCTTCACCTGGCCTAACACACCTCTCCCTGCAAGGGAGATGTCCGTGTCAATAGCCGACGTGACGACAAGCGCCTGTCGGCGAGCAACCGGTGCACTCTAGCGGGTCCGTGGACTGACTGCAACTCAGAAAACCACGCACCGCATCCGGTGTACCGCCGTCAGCGGCCCTTTCGAACCGCAGGAGACCAACCTAGCAAGTTGGCGTCGGGAGCAAGAACGGAGGAGAAGGTTTTCTTGCTCCTCAGACTCGGATCCGGGCCCAGGAGCGGCGGCCGACCTGGAGGAGGCCTTCGCCGAGGTCGCCCGGGGCCAGTTCGGTGTCGGGGTCGGTGATCCGCTCGCCGTTGAGGCGCACCGCGCCTTCGCTGATCTTGCGGGCGCCTTCCTTGTTGGAGCTCACCAGGCCGGCGAGGGCCAGCAGGCGGGCCAGCCGGATCCGCCCGTCCACCAACTGATCGGGCTGCAGCTCGAACTCGGGGACGTCGTCGGGCACCTCGTGCCTCTTGTACACCTGGTCGAAGCCGGCCTCGGCGGCCTCGCCGGCGCCGGCGCCGTGGTAGAGGTCGACGATCGTGCGGGCCAGGAGCCGCTTGGCGGTGTTGGGGTGCAGCTCGCCGGAGGCCAGCTTGGCTGACTCAGCATCGACCCGGTCGGGGTGCCAGCCGGTGGCCAGGAGCATGTAGCGGGGCAGCAGCGAGTCGGGGATGCTCATGACCTTGCCGAACTGCTCGCCGGGCGGCTCGGTGATCCCGATGTAGTTGCCCAGCGACTTCGACATCTTGTTGACGCCGTCGAGGCCCTCGAGCAGGGGGGTGGTCAGCACCACCTGGGGCTCCTGGCCTTCCTTTTCCTGGAGGTCCCGGCCGACGAGGTTGTTGAAGAGCTGGTCGGAGCCGCCGAGTTCGACGTCGGCCTTGATCGCCACGGAGTCGTAGCCCTGGAGCAAGGGATAGAGGAGCTCCATGATCGAGATGGGCTGGCCGGCGTCGTAGCGCTTGGAGAAGTCGTCGCGCTCGAGCATCTGGGCGACGGTGGCCTTGCCGGCCAAGCGGAGGAGCCCGTCGGCTCCGAGGGTCCCGAGCCAGTCGGAGTTGCGGTGCACCTCGAGCCGGTCGGAGCGGAGGATCAGCCCGGCCTGGGCCTGGTAGGTCTTGAGATTGGCCTCGATCTGCTCCGGGGCCAGCCGGGGCCGCGTAGCCGAGCGGCCGGTCGGGTCGCCCACCTGGGCGGTGAAGTCGCCCAGGATCAGGACTGCCGTGTGGCCCAGGTCCTGGAACTGACGGAGCTTGCGGAGGACGACCGCGAAGCCGAGGTGGATGTCGGAGGCGGTGGGGTCGATCCCGAGCTTGACCCGCAGCGGCGTTCCCCGTGCCAGCTTCTTGCGCAGGTCGCCTTCGGAGATGAGGTTGGTGGCTCCGGCTCCGACGATCCGGATGGCCTCGTCGACAGAAACTTCGTCAGTCACGGACGGACACCGTATCTCCACGCTTCGTCCATCCCGACGCTGGGCAACGGAAAGGAGTTGAATACCTTCATGGTCCGACGCCTCTGGTTCGTCGTCGCGCTTGCTCTGGCGGGGAGCGGGTGCGCCTACCGGGTCGACATCGCTCGCCCGGTGGCGCAGGCCGAGACGACCAAGGTGTTCGCCGCCGACGGGTCGCTCATCACCACCCTCCACGCCGAGCAGGACCGGGAGGAAGTTCCGCTGACGGAGATGGCGCCGGTGCTCACGGCTGCGGTGGTGGCCATCGAGGACGCCCGCTTCTTCTCCCACAAGGGCGTCGACCTCCGGGCGGTGGCCCGGGCGATGCGCAGCAACGCCGAGGCGGGAGCGATCGTCGAGGGTGGATCGACGATCACCCAGCAATACGTGAAGAACGTGCTGCTCGACTCGAAGAAGACCGTCAGCCGCAAGCTGCGGGAAGCGGTCATGGCCATCCAGCTCGAACGGACGCACACCAAAGAGGCCATCCTCGAGGGTTACCTCAACCGCATCTACTTCGGGAACGGCGCCTACGGCGTGCAGGCCGCCTCCCAGCAGTACTTCGGGAAGCCGGCGTCCGAGGTCACGCTGGCCGAGAGCGCGCTGCTGGCCGGGTTGATCCAGGCGCCGGAGAACTACGACCCGTACACCGCACCGGACGCCGCGCTGGCCCGCCGGCAGGTGGTGCTGGGCCGCATGCGGGAGCTGGGCTCGGCCTCCGAAGCCGACATCGCCGCCGCCGAAGCCGCCCCGCTGGGCGTGGGAGCCAAGCGGCCCGACGACGCCCGCTACGACGCCGGCTACTTCGTGGAGCGGGTCAAGCGCTTCATCCTGGACGACGAGCGCTTCGGTGCCACCTCAGCCGACCGGCGCCGGCTGCTCTTCGAGGAGGGGCTGCGGATCCGCACCACCGTCGACCTGCGGATTCAGCAGGCGGCGGAGGAAGCGGTGAAGGCGGTGCTCCAGAACCCCGCCACCGACCCCTCGGGTGCCGTGGTCGTGCTCGATCCGACCAACGGCTTCGTCCGGGCTCTGGTCGGCGGACGGGACTTCTTCGGGGCGGAGCCGGAGGCCAAGTTCGACCTCGCGACACAGGGGCTGCGCCAGACCGGGTCGTCGTTCAAGCCGATCGTGCTGGCCGAGGCGCTGGCCCAGGGCATTCCCCAGGAGAAGGTCTACGAGGCCCCGCCAACGCTCACCGTCCCGATGCCCCAGGGTCAGGAACCCTGGGTGGTGCGCAACTACGAAGGTGAAGGAGGGCCGCCCCAGAACCTGGTCGATGCCACGGTCCACTCGGTGAACACGGTCTACGCCCGGTTGATCCAGGACGTCGGCACGGAGAAGGCCATTGCCATGGCCCACAACCTGGGCATCGCCGGCGAGCTCCAGCCGTTCCCCTCGGCGGTGCTCGGCAGCAACGAGGTGACGGTGCTCGACATGGCATCGGCGTACTCGACCTTTGCCGCCGACGGGATGCACGCCGACCCGACTTTCGTGACGGAGATCACCCGGGCCGACGGCTCCGTCCTCTACCAGCGGCCCTCGACGCTGCGCCGGGCCATTCCCACCGAGGTTGCCCGGGGCGTGACCGGCATCCTGAGCCAGGTGGTCCAGCGGGGGACGGGCACCGCCGCCCAGCTGGGTGACCGGCCGGTGGCGGGCAAGACCGGCACGGCCAACGAGTGGAGGGACGCCTGGTTCGTCGGGTACACGCCCGAGCTCGTGACCGCCGTGTGGGTGGGGTTCCCCGAGGAGCTGCGGTCGATGGTCCCGCCGGCCACCCCGATCCGGGTGACGGGCGGTTCGTGGCCGGCGCAGATCTGGAACCGGGTCATGGCGCCGGCGCTGGCGGGCATCCCGGTCGCCCCCTTCCCGGTGCCCGAAGTGGTCGTCCCCCAGGAGCGGATCGCCGCCTCGACGCCGCCGCCGAACACGGTGGCGCTGCCCGACGTCGGCGGCCAGTACGAGACGCAGGCCCGCCAGGTACTCGAGGCGGCTGGCTTCAACGTGGTGTCCGAGCGGCGGCCGAGCCGGGAGCGGGCGTCGGGCATGGTGGCCGACCAGACGCCGGCGCCCGGGACGCTGGTGACGCTGGGAGCGACCGTCGTCATCGGCGTGTCGTCCGGCCCGCCCCGGCCGATCGTGATCGTCAACACCATCGGCCTGGCGGTCGACCAGGCGGCCCGGATGCTCCAGGCATCAGGCCTCAACGTGAGCATCGTGGTCGAGGAGCCCCCCGAAGGCGTCAGGGCGGCGCCGGGGCGGGTGTGGAGGCAGGAGCCGGGTAGCGGCGCGGTGATCGACGAGGGCCAGACGGTCACGATCTGGGCTCGTAACTAGCACCTCTTTCACGGTCGTACAAAATCTGATATGTTCGCCTCCGCCGACGACGGCTTCGGGGAGGGAACGCCGTGACCACTGCGACCTCGATGGCGGCCACGCCAACGGCTACTTCCGATACGACAGACCAGACCCAGCGGTTTCTCGTGCTCGGTCTGTGCTTCGCCACCATCGTCTTCGACGGGTACGACCTGATCGTCTACGGATCGGTCGTCCCGGAACTGCTCGACTACGGCCGCTGGGGGTTGACCCCCCAGCGGGTGGGCAACATCGCCAGCCTGGGCCTGGCGGGCATGCTCATCGGGGCGCTGGCCGTGGGTGCGCTGACCGACCGGATCGGCCGGCGCAAGGTGTTGCTCGGGTGCCTCGTCTGGTTCTCGCTGGCCATGGGCGCCTGCGCCCTCGCTCCCACCGCCGGCGTGTTCGCCGCCGCCCGCTTCCTGGCCGGGCTGGGCCTGGGCGGTGTGATGCCCACGACGGTGGCGCTCACCGTCGAGTACGCCCCCGCCGACCGGCACCACCGGTACAACGCTCTGATGTTCTCCGGCTACTCCGTCGGCGGGATACTGGCGGCGCTGATGGCGATCTGGTTCCTCGAGGATTACGGCTTCCGGTTCCTCTTCGCGCTGGGGATGCTTCCCCTGGTCACGATCGTCCCGCTGGCGTGGCGGTACCTGCCGGAATCCCGCCAATTCAAAGCTGCAAAGAAGCAGCCGTTGTCGAAGGCGCTGTTCACCGGCCCGAAGCTGGCGGCCAGCGTCCTGTTCCCCCTCGCCAGCTTCTGCGGGCTGCTGCTGGTCTACGGGCTCAACACGTGGCTGCCCAAGATCATGCAGAAGGCCGGCTACCCCCTGACGTCGTCGCTGGCCTTCCTCGTCATGCTCAACGTCGGCGCGGTCATCGGGGCGCTGTCAGGCTCGACGGTGGCCGACCGTCTCGGAGCGAAGGTGGTCACGGCTGCGGGATTCGTCGTCGCCGCCGCAGCCGTCCTGCTGATGTCCCAGGGGCTGTCGATCGGCACGCTCTACGTCGTGGTCGCCGCCGCCGGGCTCGGCTCGGTCGGCACGCAGATCCTCCTCAACGGATACGTCGCCTCGTACTACGGCACTGACCATCGAGCATCGGCGCTGGGCTGGACACTGGGCATCGGGCGGCTCGGGGCGATCCTCGGGCCGACCGTCGGCGGCTGGCTCCTCGCCTCGTCGCTCGGTGTGAACTGGAACTTCTACACGTTCGCCATCGCCGCCACCGCCGGCGCCGTCCTCGTGATGTGCGTCCCGAAGCTCAGCGCCGACTGACGTTCGGGTCGCCGGCAACGAACCAGCGCCACGGCGAGTCATCGCCCTTGCCGGGGCTCAGGCCGATGCGGACGGAGTTGCCGGGGTCGGACGGCGGTGGTGTGCCGTCGTCGAGCAGGTGGACAGGCCCCGTGGACAAGTCGGCCCCATCGAGGTCACCGGTCAGGCCGAGCGCCTGACACAGGCGGGCGGGGCCGGAGCAGAGGTCGCGCTCACGGCGCGCCTTCGGCCGCCGGGCCCACATGACGTCCAGCCCAACGAGCGGAGCGAGCGCCCGCATCAGGACGGCGCCGCCCCCTCCGGACGGGTTGCAGACGACGTTGCTGCACCAGTGCATGCCGTAGGTGAAGTAGACGTACAGCCGGCCGGGCGGGCCGAACATGGTGGCGTTGCGCTTTCCCGGGCCACGGAAGGCGTGGGAACCGGGATCGGCACCGGCACCGAGGTAGGCCTCGGCCTCCACGATGCGCCCGCCGATCGGTCCGTGGACAGGGTCCTCGTGGATCAGCAACTTGTTGAGGAGGTCGACGGCCACGTCCCGGGGATCACGGGCGTAGAAAGCCGCCGGGACGGCGTGAGCCGCCAAAGGCAGTTCAGGCACCTTTGGCGAGCCGCCCCTCCTGGTCGGCAAGGCGTGCCCGGGCTGCTTCCATCTGGGCGGCCACCGACGCCGTGCCCGCTCCGCCGGGCGACGTACGGCGGCGGACGGAGGCGCCGGGCTCCAGGGCGGCCAGGGCGTCGGGCCCGAGCTTGGGCTCGGTCATGATCAGCTCGTCGAGGGGGATCCCGCGCTCCACCGACTCCCGCACCAGCTTCCCGATCAGAGCGTGGGCCTCCCGGAACGGCATGCCGCCCCGCACCAGATCCTCGGCCAGGTCGGCAGCCGCGCTCGACGGCGTGTCGGCCGCGGCCCGCATGCGCTCGTAGTCGAAGGTGGCGGTGTCGAGCAGGCCGGCCATGGCCGTGCCGGCCAGGGCCAGCGTGTCGAGCGTGTCGAAGAGCGGTTCCTTGTCCTCCTGAAGATCCCGGTTGTAGGAGAGCGGCAGGCCCTTCAGCGTGGCCAGGAAGCCGGTCAGGTGGCCGATGAGCCGCCCGGCCTTGCCCCGCACGAGCTCGGCGATGTCGGGGTTCTTCTTCTGGGGCAGCATCGAACTGCCGGTGGAGTAGGCGTCGGCCAGTTTGAGGAAGCCGAATTCCTCGGTGGCCCACAGCACGACCTCCTCGCCGAGGCGGGAGAGGTGCACCTGGCAGAGGGCGCAGACGAAGAGCAGCTCGGCGACGAAGTCGCGATCCGAGACGGCGTCGAGCGAGTTCTCGAACGGGCGGGCGAAACCGAGGTCGGCGGCCACGCTGCCCGGGTCGAGAGGGAGCGTCGAGCCGGCCAGGGCTCCGGCGCCGAGCGGCGACACGTCGGCCCGGTCGAGGGCGTCGGCCAAGCGGTCGACGTCGCGGGACAGCGCCCAGAAGTGGGCCAGCAGATGGTGGGCGAGCATGACCGGCTGTGCCCGTTGCATGTGGGTGTAACCGGGGAGGTAGACGTCGGCGGCATGCGCCTCGGCCGCCCGGCGCAGGAGCACCTGCATCAGGTCGCAGAGCCGCCCGGCCATGACCCGGCCCTCTCGGCGGACGTAGAGCCGCAGGTCGAGGGCGACCTGGTCGTTGCGGCTCCGGCCGGTGTGGAGCTTGGCTCCGGCCGGGCCGGCGAGCTCGGTGACCCGGCGCTCGACTGCGGTGTGGATGTCCTCGTCGAGCGGCAGGAACGTGAAGGTGCCGGCGTCGATCTCCGCCTCCACCCTCGCCAGGGCGGCCGCCACGACAGCCCGTTCCTCCTCGGTGATGAGCCCCACGCGGGCCAGCATGTCGACGTGGGCCCGGGAGCCGGCCAGATCGTCGGCCGCCAGGCGGCGGTCGAACGAGAGGCTCTCGGTGAAGTCGAGGAGCTCCTCGGCGGGGGCGTCGCCGAACCGGCCCTGCCAGAGCGACTGGCCGCGCTTCGGATCCGACGGCTCGCTCACTGCTCCGACCCGGCCGGCGGCGCGCCCTGGCGCCGGGCCCAAGTCTCGACGGACAGGCCCCACAGCCGCACGAAGCCTTCGGCGTCGCGGTGGCGGAACGTATCGGAGGCGTCGTAGGTGGCGAGACCGTGGTCGTACAGACCCCTCGGCGCCCGACGGCCGGACACGTAGCAGCGACCGGCATCGAGCGCGAGGCGCACCTCGCCGGTGACGAACTCCTGGGTGTCGAGCATGAAGGCGTCGAGGGCCCGGCGCAGCGGCGAGTGCCACAGCCCGTCGTAGATCATCTCGGCGACGCGGGTCTCGAGGCGGCTCTTCTCCCGCATGACGTCGCGCTCCAGGCAGACGCCCTCGAGGTCGGCGTGGGCCAGGATCAGGGCCAGGGCCCCGGGACACTCGTAGACCTCGCGGCTCTTGATGCCGACGCGACGGTTCTCGACCATGTCGATCCGGCCGAAGCCATAGGCGCCGACCCGAGCGCCGAGCTTCTCGATCAGCTCGTGGACGGGCATGGCGGTGCCATCGAGCGTGACGGGGACGCCGGCCTCGAAGCCGATCACGACTTCGGACGGGGCCGGGGGCCCGCCCTCCGGCGGCCGGGTGAGGAGCCAGATGTCGTCTGGCGCCTGGTTCCACGGGTCCTCGATGGCGCCGCACTCGATGGCCCGGCCCCAGAGGTTCTCGTCGATGGAGTACGGGCTCTTCTTGGTCTGCTCGATCGGAATGCCGTGCTCGGCGGCGTAGTCCATGGCCGTCTCGCGGTTGAAGCTCCAGTCCCGCGTGGGGGCAAGGACGTCGAGGTCGGGAGCGAGCGCCCGGGTGGAGACCTCGAAGCGGACCTGATCGTTGCCCTTGCCGGTGCAGCCGTGGCCCACGGCAGTAGCGCCGTGGCGTCGGGCGGCCGCCACGAGTTCCTCGACGATGATCGGCCGGGAGAGGGCGGACACCAGCGGATAGCGGCCTTCATACAGGGCGTTGGCCCGCAGGGCGGGAACGATGAAGTCGCTGGCATAGCGGGCGCGAGCGTCGATCACCTCGGCCTCGATGGCGCCGGCGGCCAGCGCCCGCTTGCGGATCGTCTCGAAGTCGCCCCCCTGGCCGACGTCGACCGCCAGCGCGATGACCTCGCAGCCCCACTCCTCGCCCATCCATCGGACGGCGACCGACGTGTCGAGTCCGCCGGAATAGGCCAGGACGACTCGTGCTCCCACGGACTTCTCCTTCGCTTCTTCTCTTGGCTCTTGGCTTCGACTACTGCGTTGCCGTTACTGGGCTTCGAGCCCGGCCAGCCTGGCCAGGCGGGCGGACATCCGCTCCCCGCCCTCGGGGGGTGGGCAGACGACGAGGACGGTGTCGTCGCCGGCGACCGTACCGAGAACATCGGACAGGTTGGCCCGGTCGAGCGCCGAGGCGACGACGTGCGCCGAGCCGGGCGGCGTCCGCAGAACGGCGAGGTTGGCCGAGTGGGCCGCCTCGACGAGGAACTCGCCCAGCACCTTTCTCAGAACCTCTTCCGGCGCTACCCGGTCCTTGGCCAGCTCGGGAATGGCGTAAGCCATCGCCCCGCCGGGGATCCGGACCTTGACCGCCCCAAGCTCCTCCAGGTCGCGGCTGACCGTGGCCTGGGTGAGGTTCAGGCCCTCGGTGGCCAGGAGCTCCACCAGCTGGACCTGGCTGGAGATCACCTGCTCCTCGAGGAGGCGGGCGATGCGGTGCTGACGCTGCGGCTTGCCGAGAGCCACTACGCGTCGTCTCCCGTCAGCTCGACGAGGATCGAGCGGTAGGAATGCATGCGGTTCTGGGCCTGTGTCCACACCACGGAGTTGGGGCCGTCGATCACCTCGTCGGTGATCTCGATGCCCCGCTTGGCGGGCAGGCAGTGCAGCACGAGCGTGTCGGGCCGGGCGGCGGCCATGAGCGCGGCGTTGACCTGGTAGCCGCGGAAGGCGGCCACGCGAGTCTCCTTCTCGGCCTCCTGACCCATCGAGGTCCAGACGTCGGTGTAGACGGCGTCGGCGCCTGCGACGGCGTCAAAGGGGTCAGCGACCAGCTCGATGACTCCGCCGAGATTACGGGCCCGGTCGACAACCGCGTCGTCGAGCTCGTAGCCCGACGGGCTGGCAATCACCATCTCCATGCCGGTGAGGGCGGCGGCCAGCGCGAGAGACGCAGCGACGTTGTTGCCGTCACCGATGAACGCCAGCCGGCGGCCCTCCACGGGCCCGCCGAGGTGCTCCTCCAGCGTGAGGAGGTCGCCGACCGCCTGACCGGGGTGAGCGGTGTCGGACAGGAGATTCACGACGGGGACGCCGCCGATGCGAGCCATCTCCTCGAGCACCCGGTGATCGAAGACCCGGGCGCCGAACATCGTGCAGTAGCTGGCCAAAGTGCGGGCAACGTCAGCCACCGACTCCCGGCTGCCGAGGCCGAGCTCTTCTCCCCGCAATGTCACACAGTGCCCGCCGAGGGTTGCCACCGCCACCTCGAACGACACCCGGGTGCGGGCGCTCGGCTTCTCGAACACGGCGGCGATC
>JAICGL010000086.1 GCA_025923175.1 Acidimicrobiia bacterium | reverse complement strand
TCGGGCGGGGCAGCGTGAAGCCCCCGTCGATCAGCGAGTCGAGCCGGGCGACGAGGCACTGGGCCAGGGCCGCCACCGTGGCGATCTCGCTCATGGTCGGAAGGCCGTCGCAGATCCGCAGCTCGACCGTCCCGAAGTTGGGGTGAGGTCGGATATCCCACCAGATCTCCCGGATCGAGCTGATCGCCTTGGCCGAGATCAGCGTGGTCATGAGCTCCTGGAACTGCTCCCAGTCGTCGAGCATCGCGGGCAGCCCGGCGGTGGGCAGCCCCTCGAACACCTTGGTGCGAGACGACGCCAGCCCAGTGTCCCGTCCCTCGAACCAGGGGCTCGACGCCGACAGGGCCAGGAAATGCGGGATGTACGTCGTGAGCGCATTGGCGATGGCAATGGCCTTCTCGGCCGAACGCACGCCGACGTGGGTGTGGATCCCGAAGATCGCCATCCGCCGCGCCGGCCACTGCACCTCCTCGACCAGGCGGTTGTAGCGCTCGTTGGGGGTGATGTCCTGGACGGACCAGTCAGCGAAGGGATGCGTACCGGCGCACAGCAACCCGAGCCCGAGAGGCTCAGCCACCGGCACCACCTCGGCCAGCGTCGCCTCCAGGTCAGCCCGCGCCTCGCCCACGGTCGAGCAGACATCGGTGATGAGCTCGATGTTCGATTCGATGAGCTCGTTCTTTGCCTTCGGGTGGGGCTCGCCCCGCTCCTTCTCCAGCCGGCGGAGGATCTCGCTGGCTCCGCTCTTCAGGTCGCGCGACTCGCGGTCGACGATCTGGAGCTCGACCTCGACTCCGAGGCTCGAACCTTCTGAGGCGTTGAACAGGATGTCCACAGGAGGGACTTACCAGCCCAGACCCATACGGGAAACCGCCCGGGATTCATTCAGCTGAAACATTTGGGTCACAGCGGAGAAACAACCTCTGGCCATCGTGACCCTCGGTTGGGATCCCATAACGGGGAGGGCAGGATGGAATTGGACAGCGGGAATACCGCCTGGGTTCTGGCGTCGGGGGCGCTCGTCTTATTCATGACGCCGGGGCTCGCCTTCTTCTACGGCGGGATGGTCCGGTCCAAGAACGTACTTGGCATGCTGATGCAGAACTTTTTCTCCATGGGTCTGGTCAGCGTCCTGTGGGCGCTGGTGGCCTTCAGCCTCGCCTTCGGTGACGGGGGGAAGTTCATCGGCAACTTCGACTTCGCCGGGCTGGCGAAGATCGGCACCGAGACGTTCGTCCTCCCGGGCTACATCGACGCCACCGCCAGCGGCGGACCGAACCTCGCGTTGACCATCCCACCGCTGGCCTTCTGCTTGTTCCAGTTGATGTTCGCCATCATCACCCCCGCCCTGATCACCGGAGCCATCGCCGACCGGGTGAAGTTCCGTGGGTGGGTCGTGTTCCTCGGCGCCTGGCTCATCCTGGTGTACGCCCCGGTGGCCCACTGGGTCTTCTCGCCTCTCGGCTGGCTGTTCCAGGAGGGAGCCCTCGACTTCGCCGGCGGCACCGTCGTCCACATCAACGCCGGCATCGCCGCCCTGGCGGCCGTGCTGGTGGCCGGGAAACGCAAGGGCTGGCCCAACGAGGCGATGCCGCCCCACTCGCTCCCCCTCACCCTGCTCGGAACCGGCATCCTGTGGTTCGGGTGGTTCGGGTTCAATGCGGGTTCGGCGCTCGGCGCCAACAACCTTGCCGCCCAGGCGTTCCTCAACACCAACAATGCCGCCGCGGCCGCCATGATCGGCTGGCTGATCGTAGAGAAGATCAAGACCGGCCACGCCACGACCCTGGGCGGGGCCTCCGGCGCCGTCGCCGGCCTGGTGGCCATCACCCCCTGCGCCGGCTTCGTGGGCGGCATGGCCCCGATCGTCATCGGCTTCTCCGCCGGCGTCATCTGCTTCCTGGCCATCCAGCTCAAGTTCAAGCTCGGCTACGACGACTCGCTCGATGTCGTGGGCGTGCACCTCGTCGGTGGGATCGTCGGCTCCCTCATGGTTGGCCTCTTCGCCGACGTGGCCGTCAACTCCCTCGGCGCCGACGGGCTCTTCTTCGGCGGGGGCGGCACCCTCCTCGGCAAGCAGGCCATGGCCGTGGGAGCCACGCTGGTGTGGTCGTTCGTGATCTCGTTCGTCCTGGCCAAGGTCATCGACGCCACCATCGGCTTCCGGGTCAGCCAGGAGGACGAGGCCGTCGGCCTTGACCTCACGCAGCACGCCGAGCATGCATACTCCTTCGGCGACCTCGGCAGCATGGGGAGGAGCGGGTGAAGCTCATCAGCGCAATCATCAAGCCGTTCAAGCTCGACGACGTGAAGGAAGCCCTGCGGGGCATCGGCGTCAACGGCATGACGGTCTCCGAAGTGCAGGGCTTCGGCCGGCAGCGCGGCCACACCGAGGTCTACCGGGGGACGGAGTACACCGTTGACTTCGTCCCCAAGGTGAAGGTCGAAGTCCTCGTTGACGACGGTGACGTCGACGGGGTGACGGGCGCCATCGTCAGCGCCGCCCGCACCGACAAGATCGGCGACGGCAAGGTGTGGGTCACGCCCATCGAGCAGGTCGTCCGCATCCGGACGGGCGAGATGGGGGCCGACGCGCTGTGACGCAGGGGCTTCACCGCCCTCCCCCGCCGCAATGGCGATCCGTCTGATGGCCTTCGGGCGCGGCAACCGGCCGACGGGGTCGGACGCCGCGCCCACCGGCCAGTCCGGCCGGCACGACAAGCAGGCCGGGCAGGCCATCCGGGCGGATCGCGACGCCCTCTTCGCCGACCCGACCCTCGCTGGCCGAACCTTCTGCCGGGCCTACGCCAACCGGGCCGACGCCTGGCTCACGACCCTCCTCGGCCCCGTCGACGACGTCGCCCTCGTGGCCGTCGGCGGCTACGGCCGGGCGGAGCTGGCACCGGGCAGCGACCTCGACGTCATGCTCCTCCACCGTGGCCGCAAGGACGTGGCCGCCCTGGCCGAGCGGGTCTGGTACCCGCTGTGGGACGCCGGCCTCAAGCTCGGCCACGCCGTCCGCACGGTGAAGGAGGCACTCGCCCTGGCAGCCGGCGACCTCGACACCGCCACATCCCTCCTCGACGTACGCCTCATCGCCGGCGACTCCGCCCTCAGCGAGGAGCTCACCCGCAAGGCCGAAGCCCAGTGGCAGAGCCGGTCCGAGCGGTGGCTGCCGGTGGTCGGCCAGGCGGTGGCCGAGCGCCACGAGCGGGCCGGCGAGGTCGCCTTCCTCCTCGAGCCCGACCTGAAAGAAGGGAGAGGGGGGTTGCGCGACGTCCACGCCCAGCACTGGGCCGAGGCGGCACGGCGGATCCTCCTCGAGGGCGACGAGATATCCCTGGCCGAGAGCTACGACACGCTGCTCGACGTGCGGGTGGCCCTCCACCGGAGGACGGGCAAGGCGTCGGACCGGCTGCTCCTCCAGGAACAGGACGGCGTCGCCGAAGACCTCGGCTTCGCCGACGCCGACGTGCTGATGGCCGAGGTCGCCGCCGCCGCCCGCACCATCGCCTGGACCAGCGACGAGACCTGGGACCGGATCCTCTCGTCGGTCAAGGGGCCCCGGGGCCGCGGCGCATCGGGTGATCGCCGGGTCGGCCAGGGCATCGTCATCCGCGACGGCATCGTCGAGCTGACCGCCGACGCCGAGCCGCTCTCCGACCCGACACTCGTCCTACGGGCAGCGGCCGCCGCCGCCGAAGCCGGCCTGCGCATCTCCCGGCGGGCCGTTGACCGGCTCGCGGTGGAGGCAACCCCGCTCGGCGACTCCTGGCCGGAGGAGGCCCGGCTGGCCTTCGTCCGCCTCCTCGGCGCCGGCCATGCCGCTATCCCGGTCATCGAGACCCTCGACCAGCGGGGCCTCATGACGCGCACGCTCCCGGAGTGGGAGGCCGTCCGCAACCGCCCCCAGCGCAACGCCTACCACCGCTTCACGGTCGACCGGCACCTCTGCGAGGCGGCGGCCGAAGCGGCCCGGCTGACCAGCCGGGTACGCCGCCCCGACCTCCTCCTGGTCGGCGCCTTCCTCCACGACATCGGGAAGGGCTACCCCGGCGACCACAGCGAAGGCGGCGTCAACCTCGTCGAGAAGATCGGCCCCCGCATGGGGTTCCCGCCGGAGGACATCACGATCCTCAAGACCCTGGTCCGCCATCACCTCCTCCTGGCCGAGACGGCCACCCGGCGCGACCTGTCCGACGAGTCCACGGTCCTCTCCGTCGCCGCCGCCGTCTCCGACCAGACCACCCTCGAGCTGCTGGCCGCCCTCACCGAGGCCGACTCGCTGGCCACCGGGCCGGCCGCCTGGGGGTCGTGGAAGGCCGGCCTCATCAACGAGCTGGTCGAGCGCACCGCCCCGGTCCTGGCCGGGCAGCGGGCCCCGACCGCCCCCGAGCCGCCGCCGGACGGGACCGTCGAGCTGATCACCCGGGCACGCCTGGCCGGTGAGCTCGTGCTCGACGCCGAAGGGCCGCTGGTCACCGTGGTGGCGCCGGACCGCCCCGGCCTGTTCTGGCGGGTGGCCGGGACGCTGGCCCTGCACGGCCTCGACGTCGTGTCGGCCCGGGCCTGGTCCAGCGCCGACGGGTTCGCCATCGAACGCTTCCGGGTCCAGAGCGTGTTCGGCCGGGCGCCGGACTGGCCGGCGGTCGAGTCCGACCTCAACCGGGTCCTCGCCGGCCGCCTGTCGCTCGAGGCCCGCCTGGCCGACCGGGCCCGCGACTACGCCAGCAGCCCGCGCCCGCCGTCCGCCGCACCGGCCCGGGTGGAGGTGTCGGTCGACAACGAGGCCTCCGACTCGGCCACCGTCATCGAGGTCCGGGCGCCCGACCACATCGGGGTCCTGTACCGGATCACGAAGGCTCTGGCCGAGCTGGAGCTCGACGTCCGGCTGGCGAAGGTGGCGAGCCTCGGCCACGAAGTCGTCGACTCCTTCTACGTCGTCGACCGGGACGGTCGGAAGCTCGAGGACGACGAACACCTCCGGGAGATTCAGCGGGGTATCGCTGTCCACTTAGCCCCGTAGAAACATTTCAACTCTTCGTGGCGACGTGTCGCACGAAGAGCCTGTCAGTACCCTTCAGGGCGGGAGGACAGATGCCCTGGAGAACCAGGATCGTCGGGCGCGGGCCAGAGATCGCCGAGTTGGACAGCCAGTGGCAGCGCGCCGCGGCCGGAGAATTCCGCTTCGTCCTCGTCGTGGGCGAGCCGGGCATGGGTAAGACGCGCCTGGCAGCCGAGGCGCTGGAGGACCGGCGCCGGGCGTCGATCGAGCTGTCTGCCCGGGCCCACCCCCTCGGTGACACCGCCTCCTTCGGGCTCTGGGTCGAAGCGCTCGAGCGGCACCTGCGCACCCTGCCCAAGCCCGACGTCGCCGCCCTCTGTGGCGGTTTCCTCGACGACCTCGCCTCCCTGCTCCGCAGTGTCGCCGTGGTGCGGGGAGCCGCCCCCGACCGGGAGCCTCCCCGGCCCCGCCTGCTGGAGGGCCTGGCCGTCCTGCTGGCCAACCTGGCCGATCAGGCACCGGTCGTCGTCGTCCTCGACGACGTCCACCTGGCCGACGCCTCCTCGTGGGATGCCCTTCACTACCTGGCCGGCAGCCTGTCCACCGAACGACTCCTCGTCGTGGCCTCCGCCCGCCCCGGCGAGCTGGCCGAGCACACCGTGGCCCAGCGGGTGCTGCTCGACCTGGAACAGATCGGCGCGCTGCACCGGGTCGACATCGGCCCCCTGCCGAGCGATGCCGTCCGGGAACTGTCCGAAGAGGTCATCGGCGCGGCGGCCGAGCCGGAGCTGATCGACTGGCTGGGCAGCCGGGCCCAGGGCAACCCGCTGTTCGTCCTCGGCCTCCTCCAGGCCCTCGTCGAGGAGGGCGCCGACCTCTCCCGTCCGGCGCTGCGGTCCTTGCCGGAGGGGCTGGCGGAGCGGGTCCGGGTCCGCATGGAGCTCCTCGACGAAAGCCAGCGCAGCGTCATGGAGGTGCTCGCAGTCGCCGGCGGGCGGGTAGAACTGGGCGACGTCGTCGTCCTCTGCGACCGGCCGCTGGAGGACCTCGGCCCTTCGCTTCAGGCGCTCGTGCGGTCCCGGTTCGTGTCGGAGACCCGTCGGGGCCGCACGTTCTCCTACGAGATCTCCCACCCCCTGATTCAGGAGACGGTCTACGAGAGCATCGTGGGCGCCCGGCGGGTGGTCCTCCACCGCCAGGTGGGCCGGGTGCTCCTGACGATGGGGCGTCTCGGCGAGGCCGCCCCCCACTTCGCCCGTTCGGCCGACGTGGGCGACGCCGAGGCCCTGGCCGTGCTGGCCGACGCCCTCCACCAGGCCGAGGAGCGGAGCGTCTACGGCGAGGCCCTGCGGATCCTGGCCGCCCTCGTCGAGCTGCTCCCGGCCGGCGACCGGCGCTGGGTCGAGGTCGCCGACGCCTTTGTCGGACGAGCGGAATGGGTCTTCGACCACCGGGCCGACGCCGACTTCTCGGCCGCCATCGACGCGCTGCGGGCCATCGACGCCCACCTGGAGGGCAGCGGCGACCTCCTCCAGCGGGCCAGCATCAAGTCGCGCCTCACCAGCCTCCTGGCCTGGGGGACGGGCCAGCTCGACCAGGCCGCCGCCACCGCCGCCCAGGCCATCGACCTCTTCACCCGGGCCGGTGACCGCTCGGGCATGCTGCTCGCCGCCCTCGAGGCCGCCTACGTGAAGGGCCTGGCCGGCGACCTGCCCGCGCTGGAGAAGGGCTGCCGGCAAGTGGCCGCCGCCGCCGAGGAAGCCGGGGAGCGGGCCGCCGCCGCCCGGGCCGTCGGCGTCCTCGGCACCGTCCTCTTCTACCAGGGCCGGTTCACGGAGGCGGAGGCCATGCTGCGCAACAGCGTGGCCGAGGCCAGAGCCGACGGGAGCCCCTACCGGATCACGTGGAACGTGATGTCGCTCGGCTGGTCGCTGGGCATCGAAGGCCGCCTCGAAGAGGCGCTCCGCTGTTTCACCGAGGCCAAGGAGGCCAACCCCGCCTGGCGGGAAGGCAACGTGCTGGAGCTCGAGAGCCACGTCCGCTGGCTCGCCGGCGACCTTCCCGGGGCGCTGCGCTGCACCCAGGAGGCCCTCACCCAGTCGCTCGGGATCAGCAGCCGCCGGCGCGGCGTGGGAATGTCGATCGCCGCCCTGGCCACGGTCGAGATCGGCGAGATCGACGAGGCCCGCCGCCATGTCGCCTCCGCCCGCCGGGTGTACGGCGACTCGTCGTGGTACATGGCCACCGACATCGCCCGCCACGCCTACGGCCTCCTGGCCCGGGCCGAGGGGCAGCTCGACGTGGCCCGGGATCATCTCAGCCGGGCGGCCGAAGGGATGGTGGCCATGGGCGCCACCGCCCTGGCGCCGCCCGTGATCATCGACCTCGTCGAGGTGTGCCTGGCGGCGGGGCGGCCAGCAGAGGCTGAGAAGGCCGTCGAACAGCTCGAGCGCCTCGCCAAGGAGATCGACCGTGACCTGCACCGGGCGATCTCCAGTCTCGGCCGGGCCCAGCTGGCGCTCGAGACGGGCGATGCCGACGGCGCCGTACCTCCCGCCCAGGCGGCCGTGGCGCTTCTCGACGGCTCCGGCTACGACGTCCTGCTCGGGCGGGCCCTCGACGTCCTCGGGCGGGCAACCGAGGACCGGGCCGAGGCGGTCGACGCCCTGGAGCGGGCGGTGAGCGCCTTCGACCGCTGCCAGGCCGTCCCCCGGCGGGACCGGACGGTCGAGGCGCTCCGGGGCCTCGGCGCCTCCGGGCGGCGAGCGGCTGCGGCGGCGATGGGGCCCGCCTCGCTCACCGCCCGGGAGCTGGAGGTGGCCCGGCTAGCCGCCCTGCGCCTGACGGCCGCCGAGATCGCTCAGGAACTCTTCATCAGCCGCCGCACCGTCGAGGGGCACCTGGCCAACGTCTACGCCAAGCTTGGCGTCCACTCGAAGCGGGAGTTTTCCCAGCGGGCAGCCACGTTGGGCCTCGTCGATCGCCCGCGACGCCAGTAGAACCGCACCACCCACGTAACAACCTCATTGAGAACCCGTAACTCTCACTCGGGTGGCTCTCAGCCTGCGCTCTCTATCCTGCCCGTCGTGTCCGGCCCGGGGGAGGGAGGCGGCGGGGCGCCTCCGCTCGCGGGGGTCGTCCTCAGTCGAGTGGTGGCCGCGGAGGCGGCGCGCGACCCGCTGCGCAACGTCTTCGTCTTCGAGAACGGGTCCCGACCGGCCGAGCGGGTCACCGCCGCCGATCTCGCCACCGGCAGCGTCGTGGTGGCCGACGCCCTCCTCCGCCTGGGTGTGCGGCCCGGGATGCGGATCGCCGTCCTGCTGCGCAACCACCCCGCCCTCCTTCACACCCTCGTCGCCGGAGCCAAGCTGGCCGTGCCGGTGGTGCCGCTCGACCCGGAAGCGTCCGACACGTTCGTCGAGACCACCCTCCGGGCGCTCGGCTGCGCCGCCCTGATCACCGCCGACTACCGCCTCGCCGAGAGTGGGCTCGCCGGCGTCATCGACCGCACCGGCGTCAAGAGCCTGGTGGTCTCCACCCCCGAAGGCCGGGCTGCCGGCCTCGACCACTCGGCCACCCAACCCGTCCTCCATGACCCGCCGGACGGGGCCTCCGGGCGCGACCCCGGCGAGCACGTCGACGACGCGACGACGCCGTGGCTCGTCGTGCCGGTCTCGGCTGGAAACGGCGACGTCAGCGGTGTCGAGATTCCCCACGAGCGGCTCCTGCTGTGGCGCCTCGTCCCCGGCTTCTTCGGCTACCGGCCCGACGACGTCGCCTATACCGGCCTGCCCCTGTGTGACCCCAACGTCCTCACGGCCACGGTCGTGCCGGCCGTCCTCGGCGCCATCCACCACGCGGTGGTCAGCCGGGAACCAGACCCCGCCCGGCTGTGGGAGATCTGCATCGACCACCGCTGCACCACCTGGGCCAACGGCGACGGGCTGGCCACGGCTGTCTACCGGGCGGCATCGTCCCGCAAAGACCGGACCCACCCCGTCCGCCTCGTCGTCTCGACCGGCATGCCCCGGGAGATCTGGCGGCCGTTCGAGGAGCGGTTCGCGGTGCGGGTGCTGGAGTGGTACGGCAACCCCGAGGGGGCGTTCGCCTACAACCCTGTCGGGGTCGGGCCCGTGGGGTCGTTCGGGCGGCCGCCGGCCGGGCTGCTCGAAATGGATGTCCTCGGCGGCGACGGCGAGGCCCTGCCGGCCGGGCGGGTCGGTGAGCTGGCCCTCCGCCGCCGGGACGGCTGGATCCGCACCGGACACCGGGTCAGCCGGGACGTCAACGGCTGGCTGACGTTCGCGTTAGGTCACGAACGCGTATCGGACGTACAGGAACCCGTAACACCTACGCGGGCCTCGGTAGATGAAGAGACCTACCGTCGCTCGGCTGCATCCGTCGGGGGAGGTGACGGCCAGTGAAGGCAGGGGGAACGCTGCGCGCGCAGCGTGATGCCGAGGGCCGTCCTTTCCGCGCGCTCAAAAGGGGGATTGCATGGCATCGCGCCGGCTTGTCTTCGTCCTGCTGACTGCGGGATCGCTCATCTCCGCTGCCTGCGGAGGGAGCGCCGCTCAGAAGGAGGCGCTCAACGCCCAGAGCCAGAACGTCGCCGCCGGAGGCGGCGCCGCCACAGGCGACGGCTATTCCGCCGGTGACGCCGGCACGACAGGCGCCGTCGGTGACCCCGGCGCGGCCGCGTCGGGCGGGACAGACACCGGTACGGGCGCCGTGGGCGGCAGCGCCGGCGCCTCCTCTGGTGGATCCGGCGGCGCGACGGGCGGTGCGTCTTCGGCGGGCGGGTCGAACAGCGCTACGGGCGGTGCTACGGCATCCGGTTCCGGTGCTGGAGCCGGAACCGGGTCGGGGGCGTCGGGCGGCGGCAGCAAGACGACCGCTCCGGCGCGTAAGTCGGCGGCAAGCGAGGCGCCGGCCGGCGGTGCGCCCGCGGCCCCGGCCCCGGGGGGCGCCGGCGGCGCAACCGACGTCGGGGTGACCCCGTCGTCGATCAAGGTCGGCCACATCGGCATCTACTCCGGCCCGGTGGGCTCCTTCGGTGACGACCTGTCCTACGCCGGGCGGGCGAAGCTGCAGGAGATCAACGACACCGGCGGGATCAACGGCCGCAAGCTCGACGTGCTCGTCCGGGACGACGCCTGGGACGGCACCAAGGGCATGAACGCCGCCCGCGACCTCGTGGAGCGGGAGAAGGTCTTCGCCATCTGCTGCATCATGTCGGTCAACACGTCCGACCCGCTCACCCCCTACCTCGACGAGAAGAAGATCCCCCACATTGGGGCCGACGGCTGGGGCGAGCCGCAGTACAAGGGCGCCTGGACCTTCCCGGTCTCCGCCTCGGCCGTGACCGAGGCCCACATGCTGGCCAAGTACCAGGCGGAGAACCAGAAGGCCAAGCGCGTCGCGATCCTCTACATCAACAACCCGACGGGCCGGGCCTACGTGAAGGCCTACGACGAGGTGA
>JAICGL010000085.1 GCA_025923175.1 Acidimicrobiia bacterium | reverse complement strand
CTGCAGCCATGAGGGGCAACTCGAACCGGAAGGCGTCGAGCTCCCAGGAGATGTCGACGTCCTCCGGATCTCGCGTCCTGCGGCTCGGGACGATCGCGATGTCATCGAACCCATACGCCCGTCGCCCGGACTTGCCGATGCCGATCTCAACTTCCATGTGGCCCCACTCCCTGTTGTTCCCAACGCCCGATGACCCACGATAGCCGCTTGATACGACATTTCCGGGTGATGCACCGAACCTCAAAAGGGCACTGAAAAAACCGCTGCGTGCCGGACCGTCATGGACATTTTTTCAGTGTCCTTTTAGACACCAGTGAGGAGGGTGAGGAAACCGGACATAATCCGGGCCGTCAGACCCCACACGGTCTCGTCCTCGAGCTCGAAAATGTGAACGTCCCGGGTGAGGACGCCGGTGCCCCAGTGCTCGACCCGGTGGACCCCTTCGGTCATCAACTCGGCCAGCGCGACGTCGAAGACCCGCGCCACCTCCCGGGCGTCGGGCCGCAGCTCCGGCAGGGTGGCCAGCACCCCGACGAACGGTGCGACGAGGAACCGGCTGGTCACCGTGGAGATCGTGTCGAGTTCCGCCACCACCTCGACGGCGGTGCGGGGCAGGCCGATCTCTTCCTCCGCCTCCCGGAGGGCGGCATCCTGCAGCGTCGGGTCGATCTCCGGGTGCACCTTCCCGCCGGGAAAGGCGACGTCGCCGCGGTGCGACGGCATGGTGTCGGGCCGGCGGGTGAGCACCAACCTCGTTTCGCCGCCGGCCTCGAAAAGCGGTACGAGCACGGCCGCCGCCTGCACGTCCAGCACGTGAGGCGCCGTGCGCGGGGGCGCTGGAAAGGCCAGGCACCGGCGGCGGACCTCGGCCAGCGGCAGCCGTACGGCGTCGGGTGCCAGGCCGGACCACGGCGCGGCGGGGCCGAGCCTGATCGTCGGGGGGCGGGGGATCTTCTGCGCCCCGCCCCGACGAGGAGGACTCGTTGCTCCGCTTATTCGGCCGCCTCGAGCTGAGAGGTCAGCTCCTCGAGCAACTCCTTCAGCCCACCGGTCTTCAGGTTGGCCATCACCTGGCCGGGCGGCGTTTCACCCCGCTCCCACTCCATCCAGGAGGCGAGCAGCTTGGCCGGGTCGATCGGGGGCTTCTCCACAGGCATCAGCCTAGATGCCGCCCATCGCTCCCATGCCGCCCATGCCACCCATGCCGCCCATCCCGCCCATACCACCCATGCCGCCCATGCCACCGCCGGGCATGGCGGGCATCGCCGGCTTCTTCTCGGGCTTCTCGGCGACGAGCGCCTCGGTGGTGAGCAGCAGGCCCGCCACGGATGCGGCGTTCTCCAGGGCGGCGCGGGTCACCATGGCCGGGTCGACCACGCCGAGCTTCATGAGGTCGACGATCTCGCCGGTGTTGGCGTTGAGACCCATGGTGCCCAACTCGGCCTTCTCGACCTCGCCCACGATCATGTCGGGGGACAGCCCGGCGTTCTTGGCGATCCACCGCAGCGGCTCCGCCAGCGCTTCGGCCACGATGCGAGCGCCGGTGGCCCGGTCGCCTTCGAGGAGCTCGTCGGCCGCCTTGCGGACGGCCTCCCGGGCCCGCAGCAGCGCAGTACCGCCGCCCGGGACGATGCCTTCGAGGATCGCGGCGCGGGTGGCGGAGAGGGCGTCCTCGATGCGGTGCTTCTTCTCCTTGAGTTCCACCTCGGTTGCGGCTCCGACCCGGATCAGGGCCACACCGCCGGAGAGCTTGGCCAGCCGCTCCTGGAGCTTCTCCCGGTCCCACTCCGAATCCGTCTGCTCCAGCTCCCACTTGAGCTGCTGGAGGCGTTCGTCGACCCGCTCGGAGTCGCCGGCGCCGTCGACGATCGTCGTCTCGTCCTTGGTGATCGTCACCTTGCGGGCCCGGCCGAGCATGTCGAGGGTCGCGTTCTCCAGCTTGATGCCGAGGTCGGGAGAGATGACCTGAGCGCCGGTGAGAACTGCGATGTCCTCCAGCATGAACTTGCGGCGGTCACCGAAGCCGGGGGCCTTCACGGCACAGGAGGCGAACGTGCCCCGGATCCGGTTCACCACGAGGGTGGCGAGCGCCTCGCCTTCGACGTCCTCGGCGATAAGGAGCAGCGGCTTGTTGGACTGCATGACCTTCTCGAGGAGCGGCAGGACGTCGCGCACCGAGGAGATCTTCTGGTTGACGATGAGGATGAAGGGATCGTCGAGGACGGCCTCGAGCCGCTCCGGGTCGGTGACGAACTGGGGCGAGATGTAGCCCTTGTCGAACTGGAGGCCCTCGGTGTACTCGAGTTCGAGCCCGAAGGTGTTGCCCTCCTCGATGGTCACGACACCGTCGCGCCCGACCTTCTCCATGGCCTCGGCGATGAGGTCGCCGATCTCCTGGTCGCCGGCGGAGATGGCTCCGACCTGGGCGATCTCCTCCTTGGTCTCGACGTCCTTCGAGATCCGGGTGATGAACGCGACGGCGATCCTCACGCCCTCCTCGATGCCCTTCTTGAGGTCCATCGGGTTGGCGCCGGCAGCCACGTTGCGCATGCCTTCGCGCACCAGGGCCTGGGCGAGGACGGTGGCCGTGGTCGTGCCGTCACCGGCGATGTCGTTGGTCTTGGTGGCGACCTCCTTGGCCAGCTGTGCCCCCATGTTCTCGTAGGGGTTGGCCAGGTCGATCTCCTTGGCGATGGTGACGCCGTCGTTGGTGATCGTCGGCGCGCCGAACTTCTTCTCGATGACGACGTTGCGGCCCCGGGGGCCGAGTGTCACCCGCACCGCCCTGGCCAGCTTGTTGACCCCGGCCTCGAGACCTTCCCGGGCCTCGTCCCTGAAACTCAGCTTCTTCGCCATCTCTCCGTCCTCATCTGCGTAGTGACCTCATGCGCGGCGGCGGCGCCCCCCGGGGGCGCCGCCTACGGGCGTTGGCCCGGGTGATGCTGCGATCTACTTCTTCTTGCCGGAGCTGGCGGCAACCTTGGCGAGCACGTCGCGGCTCGTGAGGATCAGCACGTCCTCGCCGTCGACGGCGATCTCGGTCCCGCCGTACTTGGAGTAGACGACCGTGTCGCCGACGTCGATGCCGAGCGGGATGATCTCGCCCGACTGCTCCGAGCGCCGGCCGGGGCCGACAGCCAGGACGGTGCCCTGCTGGGGCTTCTCCTTGGCGGTGTCGGGGATGACCAGGCCGCTCGCGGTCTTCTCCTCCGCCTCGCTCGGACGGACGACGATCCGGTCATCCAGCGGCTGCAGGTTCATGCGACAGAGCCCTCCTGAAGAATTCTGGTCTGGTGAAATCCCTTAGCACTCTAGCCTTGAGAGTGCTAACGAGCGCACCGTAGCAAGCCTCCGAAGGGCCTGCAAGCTAAGGAAAAACTCAGTCAATCGTTGGCAGCCGCAGCGCTGGATGGGCCCCACCGGACAGCGGGGTCGGGCCGTCCGACTGGAGGCGCCACCAGGCGGCGGCGGCGATCATGGCGCCGTTGTCGGTGCACAGCGACGGGCTGGGGAGGAAGGCACGGCGCCCCTCGGCCTCGGCGGCGTCGAGGAGGCGGGTGCGCAGCCGGGAGTTGGCCGCCACGCCGCCCCCGATCACGACGGTCTTGGCGTCGACCTCGGCCGCGGCCCGCAGCAGCTTGGTGATGCACACGTCGACGACGGCCTCCTGGAAGGCGGCTGCCACGTCGGTCACCTCGGCGTCGGGCTCGCGCTTCACGTATGTGGCCACGGCCGTCTTGAGGCCGGAGAAGGAGAAGTCGAAGCCCTCGTCCATCATCGGGCGCGGGAAGCTGATGGCGTCGGGGTCGCCGAGGGCCGCCAGTCGGTCGATCTCCGGCCCACCGGGGTACCCGAGGCCGATGTGGCGCGCCACCTTGTCGAACGCCTCGCCGGCGGCGTCGTCGACGGTCTGGCCCAGCACCCGGTACCGGCCGTGGCCCTCCATCGCCACGATCATCGTGTGGCCGCCTGACACGAGGAGGAAGGCCAGCGGCGGGGTCAGGTCGGGCTCTTCCAGGAAGGCGGCGTAGAGGTGACCTTCGAGGTGGTTGACGCCGATGTAGGGGATGCCGCTGCACAGCGCCACGGCCTTGGCCGCGCTCACACCGACCAGGAGGGAGCCGGCCAGGCCGGGCCCGGAGCAGGCGGCGACGGCCCCGAGGTCCGACAGTTCGAGGCCGGACTCGACGAGCGCCTGGGCGATCACGGGGTTGACCAGTTCGAGGTGGGCCCGGCTGGCGATCTCGGGAACGACACCGCCGAAGCGGGCGTGGAGGTCACTCTGGCTGGCCACGACCGACGACTTCAGGTTGATGCCGTCCTCCACCACCCCGACGGCGGTCTCGTCACATGACGTCTCGATCCCGAGGATGTTCATCGCTGCACGCTTCGGAGACTCATAGGGGCTGGTCCTCCACCTCGGTCGTACCCGGGACGCCCGCCTCGATCGCGGCGAGGAGCCTGCCGTACTCGTCGTCGGAGACGTCCTCTGCCCACATGACGAGGGCGTCCTCCTTGGTCTCGGCGTAGTAGTTCTTGCGCACGCCCACCGGTCGGAAGCCGAAGAGGCGGTAGAGGTGCTGGGCGCCCTTGTTGCCGAGCCGCACCTCCAGCGTGAGGCTGGTCGCCCCACGACGTCGGGCCTCGTAGGCCAGGGCCAGGAGCAGGCGGGTCCCGATCTTGTTTCGATGCCAGGCCGGGTCGACGGCGATGGTCGTCACGTGCCCGTCGTCGAGCGTCATCATGAGCCCGGCGTAGCCGACGACCTGCCTGCCGACGAAGGCGACGTAGTAGGCCCGGCTCGAACGCAACGCCAGTTCCGACAGGAACAGCGACATGCTCCACGGCACCGGGTACACCTTCGCCTCGATGCGCAGCACCGACCGCAGGTGACGGCGTCGCATCGCCACGAGGCGGACGTCGAGGTCGGGGAGTTCAATCTCGGCCGCCATCATCAGCGGGCTTGTTTGACCCAGTTCATCTCGGCGTCGGACAGCCGCAGATACAGCGGGTGCACTTCGCGGGGTTGCGAGAAGTCCTCCCGCTGGAACTTGGCCCGGGTCAGCTCAACCAGGGCCGACACGCTCGGGTACGACAGGCTCGGCGGGCCGAACTCGGCCCGCTCGAGCTGGTAGAAGTCCTCCCGGTAGCGCAGGGCGCCGTCGCCGATCAGCAGGACTTCCTCGCCCTTGGCCATGAGCTCGTTGCAGACGTCGGCCGGGGCGCCGACTTCGTAGTCGGACAGGCGCTGCACCCCGCCGGGCACCTGACGGTAAGTGGAATAGAAGACCTCGCCCCGCTTGGCGTCGAGGGCCGGTACCACGAGCCGGTCGGTGTAGCGCACCTCGAAGGCCAGCAGATCGAGACTGGGGACGGCGATCAACGGGATCCGAAGCGCCTGGGCCATCACCTTGGCCGTGGTCACCCCCACCCGCAGGCCGGTGAAGAGGCCCGGACCGATCCCGACACCAATGCCGGAGAGCTGGTCGAGCGACAGGTCGAGCTGCTCCAGGAGGTAGGCGATGGCCGGCGCGAGGTGCTCGGCGTGATGCGCCGGACGGGCCAGCTGAATGCGGCCGATCACCTGGTCGTCGGAACCAATGGCCACCCCGACCTGAGGTGTGGCGGTGTCGAGGCAGAGGAGCAGCATCAGCTGCTGCCTTCCGGGATCCGGTGGTCCTCGTCGGGCGCGAACCCTTCGACGATCTCGGCCAGCCGGCGGCTACGCCGCCGCCACGACTCGCCGAGGAGGACAAGCTCGATGATGCGCTCGTCGGGCCCCGCACCGACGGCGATCCGCACCTCGAGCCGCTCGGACGGCAGCGCGCTGGCCGCCACCTCGCCCCACTCGATCAGCGTGACGCTCTCCTCGAGTTGCTCCTCGATGCCGAGGTTGTGAAGCTCCTGGACCTTCTCGAGCCGGTAGATGTCCACGTGGCAGAGCTTGGTGGTGGTTCCCTGGTACTCGCGGACGAGCGTGAAGGTCGGGCTCACGACGGGCGCGTCGACCTCGAGGCCGCGGCCAACCCCCTGGGCCAGTGCCGTCTTGCCAGAGCCGAGCTCGCCGGACAGGACGACCACGTCTCCGGGCCGCAGCACATCGCGCCCCAGCTGCTCGCCCAATGCCCGGGTTTCCTCGACCGAACGGGTGACGACCTTCAATGGCATCCACAACCCGCGCGTCGGACGCCGGGACCGGTTAGGGAAAAGGGACAGGGAATGTTACCGCACGCGCGCTGGGTGACGTCAGGGGCTTCCCTGCACCGCGGCCCGTATTGCTCGGGCCACGGTTTCGGTGGCCGCCACCCGGAGCCGGTCGGGATGGGCGTCGACCTCACCGGTGGCCAGCACGGCCGCGAAGTCGCCGTCGTAGCGAGTGTGGGCCGGCCGGATCGCCTGGGCGAGACCGTCGTGGGCCGACTGGGCGAGTAGCTGACATTCGGCTTTCGACACCCGGGCGTCGGTGGCCACCACCACCAGCGTGGTGTGCTCGAACGGGGTCGGGGCGGGAAACGAGGGACCGTCAGCCGGAGCGGTCGACCCGGCCAGCACGCCGCCGTCGGGTCCGATCACATCGCCGGCGGGATTGCAGGCGACGAGGGCGCCGACGGTCGCGTCGTCCACGCGCACGGCCGCCGTCCCCAGACCTCCGGGCATGGCGTACTCCCGGCCCCGCCACTTCCCCACCGTGGCACCACGGCCGGCACCGACGCGACCCGAGACGGCGGGTTCTCCCCGGGCGGCGTCGACGGCGGCCGCCCATCCTTCGTCCGGGCCCGGTGTCTTGGCCACCGGCAAGTCGAAGAGGGCCGCCGCCACCACGATCGGCACCGGGCCCGCCGAGGTCGGGAAGCCCTGGCCCCGCTCGGCGAGGAAGCGCATGACGCCGTCGGCGGCGGCCAGCCCGAACGCGGATCCGCCGCTGAGCACCACGGCGTCGACCCGTTCCACCAACCGGGCAGGTTCGAGCAGCGCCGTCTCCCGGGTGGCCGGCGCGCCGCCGCGGACCTCTCCCGACCCGACCGTCCCCGACGGTGCCCACACGACCGTCACCCCTGTGTCGGGGCCGGTCCAGTGGCCGACCCGGATCCCGGGGACGGCGGTTATCAAGGCAACTCAGCTCAGCCGAAGTACCGCCGCGGAACCCGCTCCCCGAAGCCGCAGCACACCTCGTAGGGGATGGTCCCGAGCTTCTCGGCCCATTCGGCGGCGGCGATCTGCTCGTCGCCCTGCCGCCCGAGGAGCACCACCTCGGTGCCGACCTCGACGGCGTCGGCGTCGTCGCCCGACCCCAGGTCGACCATGAGCTGGTCCATGGTGATGGAGCCGGCGATGGGCTTGCGCCGCCCACCAATGAGGACTTCGCCGCCGATCTGCCCGAGCCGGCGCGGCACGCCGTCCGCGTAACCCACCGGAACGGTCGCCACGGTCGACGGGGCATCGAGCTCGTAGCGGAGCCCGTACGACAGCCGCTCGCCTGCCTGGAGGCGGCGCACGTAGCTGACCCGGGCCTTGAGGCTGAGCGCGGGTTTGAGCGGAAGCCGCCCCTCCAGCTCGGCGGCGGGGGCGATTCCGTAGATCGAGATGCCGCAGCGGACCAGGTCGTAACGGGCTTCGGGGGCGGTCAGCACACCGGCCGAGTTGGCGGCGTGGACCAGCGGCGGGCGGATGCCCATCCGGGCCAGCTCCTTGCGGACAGCCTCGAAGGTGGCGACCTGCTGGGCGGTGAAGGGGTTCTCCGGCTCGTCGGCCACGGCGAAGTGGGTCAGAAGCCCCTGGAGGTGGAGTTCGCGGTGCTTCTTGATGGCGGGGGCGAGGTCGAGCGCCTCGCTCGGCGAGCAGCCGATGCGGTGCATGCCGGTGTCCACCTTGAGGTGGACGGGGTGCGAATCGACGCCGGCGTCGGCCGCCGCCTTGGCCAGAGCGTCGACGAACCGGGGGCTGCACACGACGGGGGTCAGCCCGGCGTCGACGACCGCCCGGGCCGCTTCGACCGGCGGTTGGGACAACAGCAGGATCGGCATGTCGATACCGGCGTCGCGCAGCTCCACGCCTTCTTCCACGAGGGCGACGCCGAGCCAGGTGGCGCCGGCCTCGAGGGCGGCGTAGGCGGCCGCCACCGAGCCGTGGCCGTACCCGTCGGCCTTGACGACGGCCATGACCCCGGCCGGGGCCACCAGCCGGGTCAGATGCCCGACGTTGTGCCGGATCGCGTTGAGGTCAACCTCGGCCCACGCCGGCCGATACGGCTTCGACAGCGTGAAAGACCCCGACAACTCGGGCAGCGCCCGCAACGCCGGGTGAGGCTGGGTCGCCTCGTTGGGAAGCAACATCCGCTTTAGACCTCCAGCAGGGGTGGTACTCCCCCTTCTTACCGCTCGGGGCGGGTTTGGGAACGGATGGATGGCGGCCGACCGGCTCCTGGGGAAGCCTTCGGGTGGTTCGTACCCATCATGGAGCCAATTGGCTGAGAACAGTTGGCAATGCGCGGAGCAAATCTCCCGCCACCAGTCCCTCGTGGCCGGCGAAATCCGCCGCCCGCCCGTGGAGCCAGGCGCCGGCGGTGGCGGCCCGGAATGCGGGAAGGCCCATCGCCGCCAAGGCGCCGACGATTCCGGAGAGGACGTCGCCGGTCCCGGCCGTGGCCAGCCAGGGGCCGCCGGTGGCGTTGACGGCGGCCCGCCCGGTGGGGTCTGCCACCACCGTCCGGCTGCCTTTGAGCAGCACGACGGCCCCGGCCCGTTCGGCCAGGCGCCGGGCGGCGGCCACGCGGTCCTCCCCCACCGGCTCGCCGGCCAGGCGGGCGTACTCCCCGGCGTGCGGCGTCACGATGGTGGCCGCCGGCCGCCCGGCGAGGAGTTCGATGTCCCCGTCGAGGGCGTTCAAGCCGTCGGCGTCCAGGATGAGCGGGACGGGCGCCTCGGCGACGAGACGGCGTACGGCGGTCACCGTCGCCGCCGACCGTCCCAGGCCCGGCCCGACGACGAGGGCCCGGAACCGGTCGAGACCGTCGAGCACGTCCTTGGCGGCGTCTTCGTCGAGGGCCCCGGAGGAGGTGGCCGGCAGGGATCGGGTGATGACCTCCCCGCCGGAGGCCCGGACTGCGGCGTCGCCGGGAAGGCCGGCGACCACCATTCCCGCCCCCGCCCGCAGGGCGGCGCCGGCGGCGAGCATGACCGCGCCGGTCATCCCCTGCGATCCCCCGACCACGTAGACGGCCCCCACTGACCACTTGTGACTCTCCGGTGACCGCGCTGGCAACGATGCGGCCACGTCGGACTCCTCGGTGAGACCCAATGACGGCGGCGGGACGTTCGGGTCGATTCCAATGTCCGCCACTTCGATATCACCGACCAGAGCGGCGCCCGGGTACAGCACGAGTCCGGGCTTGAGGGCGACGAAGCAGACGGTGGCGGCAGCTTCGACGGCGGTGCCGTGGACCGCCCCGGTGAGCCCGTCGACGCCCGACGGGATGTCGATGGCCATGACCGGGCAGGCGGCGGAGTTGAACGCGTCGGCCACGAAGGCGGCATCGCCCTCGAGCGCACCCCGGAACCCGGTCCCGAACATGCCGTCGATGGCCAGGTCGGCCCGGTCGAGCGCCCGGCCGAGGGCGGCGCGGTCGATTCCGGTCAGGTCGAATCGATCAACACGCGCCCCCCATCCGGCCAGCCGGAGCCCGGCGACGCGGCCGTCGGCCCCGTTGTTGCCCTTCCCGCAGACGATGGCGACCCGCCGGCCGTAGGTGCCGCCGAGCAGTCGCCGGGCGTGGCGGGCGACGGCTCCGCCGGCCCGATCGACCAGCGTCGCTTCACTGACCCCGCCAGCGATGGCGGCGGAATCCCGGGCCACCATCTGGGCAGGAGTCAGGATTGGGCGCATCTAACCCAATCGTACGCGGCAAAAGTCACGCTCCGTGGACCTGGACGAGACCAGCCGCGACCAGGTCAAATATAAAATCGCAGGGGGAGGTGGAAAGCTTGGGAGCGGTAAGGCCGGGGCGGCTCCATACTGTCGCGCGATTGCTGGGCCTGACGCTGCTCCTCCCGGCCTGCGGCGCGGACTTCCTGTGGGTCGACACCATGGGGAAGACGCCGGAGCTGGTGACCACCACCACGACCTCCACGACCACGACCACCGCCCCGGCGGCGCCCCCGCCACCGCCCGTGGTCCGGCTCCCACCGCCGCCCAAGGCGCCCAGGGCGCCGAAGCCGCCGCCTCCTCCGCCGCCACCGCCGCCCGCCCCAAAGGCGGTGCCGCTGCCCGGTGACTCGCCGCTGACCGGCATCGGCGTCGGCGGGTACGCCACCGGCCACCCGGCCCTGGTGGTGAAGCTCGACAACGTGGGTGCCGCCCGGCCCCAGCAGGGGATCAACGAAGCCGACGTGGTCTTCGAGGAGATGGTGGAGGGCGGCTTCACCCGCTTCGCCGCCGTCTACCACTCAACCCCGGCCGACCCGGTGGGCCCGATCCGATCGGCTCGCTCCACCGACGTCG
>JAICGL010000084.1 GCA_025923175.1 Acidimicrobiia bacterium | reverse complement strand
GCTGTGGCGCGAGCTGCAGGAAAAGGAACCGCTGCCCAGCGGTCTCGGCCGGCTCGGTCCCGACGGGCGCAGCGAGCCGCTGGCAGTCGTGCAGCTGCTCCTGCTCTACCACCTCTTTCAGGCCCGGGGTCCCGAGCGGGCGATGGCGGCGGCGTCCGTCCCCAGGTAGGACTCCACGACCCGGGGGTGTGACAGCACCTCCTGGGGCGTGCCGCGGGCGATCACGGCGCCGAGCTCGAGCGCGATCACCTCGTCCGACACGGCGGCGATGAGCGGCATGTCGTGCTCGATGACGAGCATCGAACAGCCCGTGTACGTCTGCACCCGTCGCAGCAGGGGGCCGAGCGCCTCGGTTTCCCGCTGTGCCACTCCGGCCGATGGCTCGTCGAGCAGGACGACCGCCGGGTCCTGGGCCAGGATGCAGGCCAGTTCGACGATGCGCCGGCTACCGCTCGACAGTTCCCCGAGGAGCTTGTCGCGGAAGGCGCCCAGCCCCATCAGCTCGATCAGCCCTTCCACCCGGCTCGCCAGGTCGGTCTCCGACTCGTAAGAGGCCGGGAGGTGCAGGGCAGCGGCCACCATCTCCCTGCTGGCCAGGTGCCGCTCGAAGGCGATGGCGATCGTTTCCCATGTTGTGAGTGACGGGTAGAGGAGCGCTTCCTGGAACGACCGCCCGAGCCCGGCCCGGGCCCGTTCGTGGGGCGCCCACTCGGTGACGTCGCGGCCGCGCAACTCGACCCGGCCGGCGTCGATAGGGAGGAAGCCCGAGATGCAGTCGAACAGCGTGGTCTTGCCGGCGCCGTTCTGGCCGATGAGGCCGAGGATCTCGCCCTGGCGCAGGTCGAGGTCCACCTCGTCGACGGCGTGGATCCCGCCGAAGTTCTTGACGATGCCGCGGCAGGAAAGCAGGACCGGCGCGTCGTCGGGCGGGGGAGACGGCGGTTTGGCGGCGGCGGTGGCGGCCGACTTCGGCCCCTGGCGGATGAATACCGACCGCAGAAGATCGGGCCGTTCGAGCAGATCGGCGGTCGGGCCGCTGAAGCGCACCTCGCCCTTTTCCATGAACACGGCCCGCTGCGCCAGCGTGAGCGCCACGTTGACCGACTGCTCGACGATCACGATGGTGGTGCCGGAGTCGTGGACCGTGCGGAGCACCTCGATCAGGTGGCCGACGACCGTCGGCGCCAGGCCCAGCGACAGCTCGTCGACCAGCAGGAGGCGGGGATTCGTCATGAACGCTTGCGCCAGGGCCAGCATCTGCTGCTCGCCACCCGACAGGAATCCGGCCGGCTGGGCATGGCGCTCCGCCAGGATCGGGAACAACTCCAGCACCTCCGCCCGGGCAGCTTCGATGCGGGCCGTGTCCTTCCGGAACGTCCAGGCGGCGAGGCGCAGATGCTCGTCGACGGTGACGGTGGGGAAGATCCCCTTGCCGCCCGGCATGAGCGAGACACCGGCCCGGGTCACCTTTTCGGCGTCGGCTCCGGTGATGTCGGCTCCGTCGAGGAACACCTTGCCGGCACTCGGGGTGAGGAGACCCGACACCGCCTTCAGCAACGTCGACTTGCCGGCGCCGTTGGTGCCGAGGAGGGCGACGATCTCACCCTCTTCGACTTCGAAGTCGACGCCGAAGAGGACCTGCACCGGCCCGTAGGCGACGTCGAGGCCCTTGCATTCGACGAGCGCACTCAACGTCGACGCCCCCCGGTCAGTGCGCCGGCAAGGAGGTCAACCTCGTCCTCGGGATGGTCTTCCTCGGCGGTGGCGTGTTCGGGTGCATGGCGGACGTCGGCCACCAGGCTGGGGACCAGCAGGCCGCGGCGGTTGGCCACGAACCGCAGGAACCGGTCCCGCACGTTGAGGGCCACCTGCCCGAGTCCGCCGGGCACGACGAGCAGGACGGCCAGCAGGCTCGTCCCGGTGATCAGCAGGCGGTACTGGGCGCTCACGTCCTGCAGTGCCCGCAACGAGAACACCCCGAGGAGCACGCCGCCGACCGACCCGAGGCCCCCGATGACCGCCATGGAGAACACCTCGAGGCTCTGGACGGGCTGATAGCTGCCGATCCGGGCGCCGTGCAGGACGATCACGTGAAGGCCACCGGCGATCCCGGCCAGGATCCCCGAGAACACGAACCCCGACAGGATCACGCCGGTGGTCGGCACAGACGCCGCCTCGGCCGCCCGGCGGTTGTCGCGCGCTGCGATGAGAACCCGTCCGGCTCGAGCCCGCCGCACCCCGCGGGCCAGGAACGCGAAGAGCACGAGGAAGGCCAGACACAGGAAGTACATGGCCTTGGCCCGTTCGAGCGGGAACCGTTGCCAGAGATCGGGACGGACGATCGGGCTCGGGATCCACTCGTTGAAGTACGTCGGGTTGAGGAAGTAGCTGTCGAGGGCGACGGCGAAGGCCAGCGTGGTGACGGCCAGGAAGAGGCCCCGGATTCGCAGCGCGGGCAGACCGAGGAGAAGCGCGACGACGCCGCCCACGACGCCGGCGACGAGCAGCGACACGAACAGGTCGGCGTCGAGCTTGTTCACCATGTTCCCGGCGCTGACGGCACCGACCCCCACGATGGCGAACTGCCCGAGGCTGATGTGGCCGCCCCAGCCGGTCAGCACCACCAGCGAGATCGCCACCATCGCCCACACCAGGGTGAGCGACAGGGTCGTCGTGGCGCTCGATCCGTAGACGAATGGGGCGGCGATGGCGCCAGCCGCCAGCAGCCCGTAGAGGACGACTTTGGCGATGCGCACCTCGGGCAGGCGGCGCAGCTCGAACGGCACCGGACGGGCCACCGCGGTGTCGGTCCACGAACTCGATGTGTCGGAGAGGCGACCCATGCGGTCCCGCCGGAACAGCAGGCCGCCCAGGATCACGAGGAGGAAGACCACATCGGCCGCCGAGGGGACGTTGCCGCTCCAGAACACCACCTGCTCCAGCGCCCCGAGGCCGATGGCGGCGAAGAAGGCGACCGGCAGGGAGTGCATCCGGGCGAGGACCGCAGCGGCGAGGGCCGGGAGGAGCAGGCCCGGCCCGGCCAGACCGGTGGGCACTGCGCCCTTGCTCGGGACCGTGAGGACGTAGGTCAGCGCCGAGAGCCCGCCGCCGACGACCCACACCAGCGTCGACAGCTTGGCCACCGGGATGCCGAGGAGGCGCGCCCGGTCGAGGTTCTCGGCCGCGGCCCGCATGGCGATGCCGGCGTCGGTCCGGCCGAGGAACCACGTGAGGGCACCGATCACCACCGGGACGATCACGAGGATCAACACGTGGTCACCGGTGAAGATGACCGGCTCGATGGTGAGCACGCCGCGGCGCATCGGTGAGGCAAAGCCGCCCAGCGGTCCGGACTGGCCGCCGAAGAAGGTGGGCATCAGCAGCTCCATCCCGCCCAGTACCTGGGCGAGGCCGATGGTGGCCACCGTGAGGACGAGTCGCGACGACTTGGTGAAGCGCCGGATGACGACGAACTCGACGATCCCGCCGAGGATCAGGCCGAGGCCCACGGCCAAACCCATTGCCGCGAAATAGTTCCAGCCGGATTTGAGATACAGCTGTACGCCGAACAGGCCGGCCACGGAACCGAGCGATCCGTAGGCGAAGTTGACGATCCGGTTGGTGCGGTAGATCAGGATGAGGCCGATGGCCAGCAGGCCGTTGGCAGTGCCCAGGACGATCCCCTGGACGACGATGCCGACCGGCGCGCCGTTGGGGAGCACGGCGGCGGCCACTGGCCCTACGGACAGGAGCGCGGCCGCGATGAGCACGCCGGGGGCCACCCTCCGATCACCGGAGAGCAGCTTGGAAGCGACGGTCACCGTTCGGGAACGGCCGTGTCGCCGGCGGGCCATTCACCGGGCCGGAACCGCTTGCCCGGCATCGTCTCGACGTAGGAGCCCTTCTCCTTGTTCTGCGGCGAGACGGCGTTGCGGTCCCAGTAGATCTCGCGGGCGTCCTGCGTCGGGGTGTAGCGGCCGGGGGTGAACTTCCACGTCCCAGCCGGGCCCGAGCCGCCCGGCCAGGCGTACATGCCCCGCTCGAACGTCTGCGGCGTGAGCTGCGGACCGGCGTGCTGAACGCCGATGGCCACCAGGTACATGTTGTAGTAGAGGAGGTCCACGAGCGTTGACGGCTCTTCGTTCGGTCGGACCGCCTTGAATGCGTTGTATCCGGTGGTGGCCCGCAGCGGCTGGAGGGGCCCGATGAAGCTGACGCCGAGCGAGTGCGACCACTGGTCCTGCTGGTAGAGCTGGCCCAGGATGTCGAGGTCGATGAAGCCGGCGCCGGTGATGATCCACTCCGGTGAGTAGCCCTGCTCCTGCGCCTTGGAGGTGAGGAAGATCGGGATCGCGGGGTCGCAGCCGCAGATGACCGTCGTGATCTTCTCGCTCTTCAGCTTGGCGATGATGCTGGCCGCCTGGTTCGACAGCGTGTTGAAGTCGAGCTTGTAGGCGATGCGGGCCTTGTTGGGGAATCCGGCGGCCTTGGCGACCTTCTCCCCGGCCTCGACGCACTCCTGGTACCAGGGGTTCTCGGGGGCGAGGACGGCCGTGGTGCGGGGCTTGTTCTTCAGGTCGCCCGCGGCGTACTTGGCGGGCTTGCCGGCCAGCCGCTTGTTGACGTAGTCGCTGACGCTCTGCTGGATGAACGTGCAGTCGGTGGTGGGACTCCAGGCGTAGGGCCCGCGGGCCTTGAGCCACTCCTGCGACATGAATGGTGCTCCGAAGCTCATCAGGCCCCGGCGGGCGAGCGCGTCGGAGTATGGCGCACTGATGGCGATGATGTCGCCGAAGGCCTTGATCTCCTCGGCGGCCTTCACGGCGTCCGCCTCGACCTGTTCCTGGCCGCCGCCCTGCAGCTCGGTGTTGAAGTTCCCCTTGCCGTCGAAGAAGACGATCTTGAGCTTGCGGCCGTAGAACTGGAAGCGGGAGTTGAAGTACTCGGACAGGCCTTCGAGCGTCCGCTTGATCTCCTCGGGCTTGATGGAGAACGAGGCGGCGGGGCCGCTGTCGCTGGGGGCGGCGGAGAAGTCCGGGAGGCCGGCCATGCGGGCGGAGATGATGATCTCGTTGGCGCTCACGCCCTTGTAGGTGGATCCGCCGTTATCTCCCGAGAAGGCGATACAAGGCGGGGAGTAGGGATCGTTGGGTACCTGGGCCTTGCGGTTGGCGCAGCCGCCGATCTGCCCGGACGCAGCCGCGGGCCTCCCGCCGGAGGCTCCACCGGCCCGGCCGGCGCCGCCGCCCGATCCACCGCCGCCGCCAGTGGCGGCACCGCTCCCTGCCCGGGTCGGTCCCGTGTTGCCGCCGCCCCGGGCGGCCGCAGGACCCGAGCCGGTCGTGGCGCCGGCGGCCCCCTCGGTCGCGCCGGGCGCATAGGCGTCGGTCCCCTCGGGGCTGCCGTCACCGGCCGTCGCCCCCGACCCGCCGCCGCCGGGGCCGGCCACGGCCACGGTCTTGATCTCCTGACCCACCGTCGGCACGAGGGCGGCCATGAGCATGAACAGGACGGCGAAGCCGAACAGTGGCCCGTACCCGCGCATCAGCCGAGAGGCGGGGGAGGACGGCGGGGGTGTGGAGGACGGAAGGCTCACGAGATACTCCGGGATGCTCGGCGGAGATAGAAGGCGTCGGCGGCGGCGAGGGCGGCCAACGTCAGCAGGGCGAGAGCGGCGACAGCCAGGGCCGGGCCGCCTTTCCGACCGGGGACGTGCCGCGAGGTCGACCCGAACAGACCGGCCGGGTCGCCGTACGCCACCTCCTCGCCGGCGGGGGCGGATCCAGCCGTGGAACCGGATCCGGGATGAAAGGACGGGCTTCCCACGCCGGCGCCGGTCGATTCTCCGAAGTCGATGGCAGGCGAGGCCGATCCGGCGCCGATGTCCCCGACGGAACCTGTGGCCGGCAGCGATCCGCCACCGCCCAGGTAATCGGGCAGTCCCGGCACGGCGTCGCTGCCGAAGCCGCCGTCCCCGAGGTCTTCTTCACCGATGCCGCCGGCGAACGGGTTGTCGTACACCTCGCCTTCCGTGGTGGCGGTCACCCCGCCGAAGTCGAAGCTGATCCCACCCGACCCGGTGAGGATGCTGGTGGCGACGTCGGCCACGGTCACCGCAATACCGAAGTCGCACGAGATGGCGAGGAGGCCGCCAACAACTTTCTCCCGTAGGGGCTGCAGGCTGGTGACGATGGGGGCGAGGACAACGCTGCCGAGGGGCGAGTCGGCGAAGCGGATCGACATCGGCGTGACCCGAGCCACCGCGCCGGCGCTCTCGAAGCGAGGCGCCACGATGCTGATACCGCTGGGGGCCAAGGCGGTGTTGAGCGCGGCCAACGGGTCGGGAAGGGCGGGCTGCGGGCCGGTCGGGAGAGCACCGGGCGGCGGCGGGGGAGACGGGAGCGGGCTGCCACCGAAGAGGACCTGGCCCACGCTGAAGGTGCCTTCGGCGCGTTCACCCTCGCCGGTGCGCTGGATCGCCTCCCAGCGCACGTCCACGAGGACGACCTGGCCGTCGAAGAGGCTCAGCCGGTCGATGGTCGTGACGGCGTGGGCCTCGCGGGCCTTGCCTTCAAGCACGGCGACCTCGGCGTCGGTGCGGCCGTGCAGGATCTCGACCGCCGGGCTGAGGCCGAGGCTGGCGCTGGTCGTGACCGCTCGGGCCGACGGCCCGGCCTTGGCCCAGACCTGCTGGTGCTCGAAGCGGCCGCTGACGGGACTGTTCGGAGGGAACCCACCCTGGTCGATCTCGCGGCCCTTCTCGGCGCCTTCGTCGCCGGTCGACACGGACAGCGTCGAGACGAACGGGAAGGCCGTGGGATTGTCACCGCCAAGTTTGGGCGGGGCCGGGGCGCCGCCCCCTCCTCCGCCTCCGCCGCCCCCTCCACCGCCGGGCGGTTGGGCTCCGCCGCCGCAGTCGCCCTCGGCGCTCTGCTGCGACGGAGGCTTCACCCCGCCGCTGGTAGCGGTGGCCGAAAGCCCCTGGTAGGTGGCGAGCGCCTTCCCGAAGTTGATCGGGATCTCGAGGCCGCCGGTGCGGGGGATGATCTCGAACAGGTTGGCCCGCGCCCGGCCACTCCCCGCCACCCAGTTCTCTTGGGGGGAGACCCCCCCGGCCCCCCCGTGAGGGTCCGCGCCCGCGCCCGTTCCGAACGGGACGACCGCCAAAATCGTTACCGCCAGCGCCGCCGGCGCACGGCGTCGCCAGTTCTCTCGGTGACTGATGGGTGAGCTCCCCCCGGCTCGAGCCCGTCCGGCCAGCCGGTCGGGCACGTCCAGTCATGCTACCGACCCAAGTTACCAGTGAGAAATCAGGGTGCTGCCGTCCTCATTCGCGCAGATCGTCCACCGGAAACACCTGGATGCGGCGGTACCCTCCTTGAGGGATGAGCGCACCGTCTGAGCGAGATGTCCAGGCGCTGGCCCGCAAGATCGCCGAGGCCGGCGGCGAGGAGAAGACACGTCTCTTCAGAGGCTCGTGGGCGAGCGAGCGGCTGCTGGACTGGGCCATGGCGAGGGGTGCCTTCAAGACGCAGCTGTTCCGCTTCGTCGACGTCTTCCCCGGGTGCCGGGATGACGACGACGTCATGCGCCACCTCCAGGAGTATTTCGGCGACGGCTCGACCCCGGCGCCACTGCGGCTCGGGCTCGGCATCGGGGGCAAGGTCCCGTTCGGGGCCGGGGTCTCGGCCGCCACGGCCCGGCGCAACATTCAGCGGATGGCCCGCCAGTTCGTCGCCGGCGAGACGGCCGCCGAGGCGCTACCGCCGCTGGAGGCGTTGTGGCGGCTGGGGGAGGCGTCGACCGTCGACCTGCTGGGGGAGAAGACTCTCACGCCGGCCGAGGCCGATCGCTACGCCCACCGGGTCGGGGAGGTGCTTGAGCGTCTCGCCATGGCCAGCGCCACCTGGCCCGTCCAGCCGTTGCTCGAGTCGGATCCCTGGGGGCCGCTGCCCCGGGTCAACATCTCGGTCAAGGCGACGGCCCTCGCTCCCCGCTTCGGCCCCCTGACCCGCGCCGAAGGGCTCGAGGAGGCCCGGTCCCGGCTGCGGCCGCTGCTGCTGCGCGCCCGGGAAGTGCCGGCCACGATCCACATCGACACCGAGCACGACGACGTGAAGGACCTCACCTTCGAGCTCGTCCGGGCGCTGGGCGACGAGTTCCCCGGCGGGCCGCAGCTCGGCTGCGTGGTGCAGGCCTACCGGAAGGACTCCTACGCCGACCTGCGCGACCTGGTGGCCTGGTCGAAGGGCGCGCTGTCGGTTCCCCTCCAGATCCGCCTGGTGAAGGGCGCCTACTGGGACTACGAGACGGTCGTCGCCAGGGCCGAGGGCTGGCCGGTGCCGGTCTTCGAGGAGAAGGCCCAGACCGACGCCAACTACGAGCGCTGTGCCCGCCACCTGATCGACAACGCCGGGGCGGTGCGGCCGGCCTTCGCCAGCCACAACCTGCGCAGCCTCGCCTATGGCCTGGCCTCCGCCCGGGCCGCCGGCCTGCCCGACGGGGCCATCGAGCTGCAGATGCTCTACGGGATGGCCGAGCCGATGCACGCCGCGCTGCGGTCGATGGGGCAGCGCCTGCGGGTCTACGCCCCGGTCGGCGAGCTCGTCCCGGGCATGGCCTACCTGGTGCGCCGCCTGCTGGAGAACACGTCGAACGAGTCGTTCCTCCGCCACCGCTTCGCCGAGGGCAAGGAACTGCGCGACCTCATCCGCCCGCCGAAGGTCAAGGACCGGGACCTGCCCGACGCCGAGCCGGAGGCGCCGGTGCGTCCTCCGACCGACCCGGCCAACCCCGGGCCGTTCGACAACGAACCCCCGGCCGAGCTGCGCCGCATCACACCCCGGGCCCGCCTGGTGGCGGCGGTCGGCGCGACGCCGGGCCGCCTCGGCTTCGAGGCGCCGGTGGTCATCGGTGGGAAGCCCGTCCGCACCCGGGAGGAGACCGTCTCGGTCGACCCCGGTGCTTACTCGACGGTGGTGGCCCGGAGCGGCCGGGCCGGTTCCTCCGAGGTCGACGCCGCCGTGGCCGCGGCATCGGCCGCCGGGCCGGAGTGGCGAGGCCTGGGCTTCGCCGGGCGGGCCGCCGTGCTGTTCAAGGCGGCGGCGCTGCTGCGGGCCCGGAAGGCCGAGCTGGCCGCGCTGATGGTCTTCGAGGCTGGCAAGCCGATGAAGGAAGCCGACGCCGACGTGGCCGAGGCCATCGACTTCTGCGAGTACTACGGCCGGGAGGCGCTGCGCCTCGGCGCTGGCGTGCCGATCCTCCAGGCGCCGGGAGAGACGAACACCTACCGCTACCAACCGCGCGGGATGGGCGTCGTCATCGCCCCCTGGAACTTCCCGCTGGCCATCCCCTGCGGGATGGTGACGGCGGCGCTGGTGACGGGCAATACCGTGCTGTTCAAGCCGGCCGAGCAGACGCCGGGCATTGCCTACCGCCTCGTGCAGATCCTCCTGGAGGCGGGCGTGCCGCCGGGTGCGCTGGCCTTCCTGCCCGGGGTGGGCGAGGAGGTCGGCGCCGAACTCGTGACCCGGCCCGAGGTCTCGTTCGTGACCTTCACCGGCTCGGCGGCGGTGGGCCTGTCGATCATCGAGCACGCCGCCGTCCACCAGCCCGGCCAGGCCCACGTGAAGCGGGTGGTGGCCGAGATGGGCGGCAAGAACGCGATCGTGGTCGACACCGACGCCGATCTCGACCAGGCCGTGCCCGCCGTCGTGGCCAGCGCCTTCGGCTACGCCGGCCAGAAGTGCTCGGCCGCCTCCCGGGTGATCGGCATCGGCCCGATCTTCGACGAGCTGGTCGACCGGCTGGCCGGGGCGTCGGAGCTGGTGATCGTGGGGCACCCCCGGGAGCTGCGCACGTCGGTAGGTCCCGTCATCGACGAGGACGCCTGGAAGCGGGTGCGTCGCTACCAGGAGGCCGCCCGGGTGGAGGGCCAGGTCGTCGTGCAGCGCAACGACCTGCCTGACGGCGGCTGGTATGTCGGCCCGACGGTCATGGTGACCGACGAGCCCGGCTGCCGGGTCGCCACCGAGGAGATCTTCGGCCCGGTGCTCGTGGCCATGCCCGCCACCGACTTCGACGAGGCCCTGGCCCTCGCCGGCGCGACCGACTACGCCCTGACCGGCGGCCTCTTCTCCCGGTCACCCGCCCGCATCGCCCGCGCGGCCGAGGAATTCCGCGCCGGAAACCTCTACATCAACAGAGGCATCACTGGTGCACTCGTCGGTCGCCAACCATTCGGTGGCTACGGCATGTCCGGCGTCGGCTCCAAGGCCGGCGGCCCCGACTACCTGCTCCAGTTCGTGGAGCCGAGGGTGCTCACGGAGAACACGATCCGCCAGGGGTTCGCCCCAAGCGAAGGCGGCTGATCGTTCCGGCTTTGCACTGTCTTAACAGTGGGGGAGCGCGCCTCGGCCGGGATGGCGGAGGAGAGGGGGGTCGGGGGACCGGGCGTTTCGCCCTATCCCTCCAACGAGAACAACGCCGGACACTTCGGATCATGACG
>JAICGL010000083.1 GCA_025923175.1 Acidimicrobiia bacterium | reverse complement strand
TCGAGCCCGCCTCCCGGATGTGGTAGCCCGAGATGGAGATCGTGTTCCACCGGGGGATGCGCTCCTGGCAGTAGGCGAAGGTGTCGGTGATGATCCGCATCGACTGCCGGGGCGGGAAGATGTAGGTCCCCCGGGCGATGTACTCCTTCAGCAGATCGTGCTGGATCGTCCCGCTGAGCTTGTCCGACGGTACGCCCTGCTTCTCGGCCGCCAGTTCGTAGAGCAGCAGGAGGATGGCCGCCGTGGAGTTGATCGTCATTGAGACGCTCACCTCGTCCAGTGGCAGCCCGGCCAGGAGGCATTCCATGTCGTCGAGCGAGCAGATGGCGACGCCGACCCGCCCGACCTCTCCTTCCGCCCTGGGGTGGTCGGAGTCGTAACCCATCTGGGTGGGCAGGTCGAAGGCGGTCGACAGCCCGGTGGAACCGTGCTCGGTGAGGTAATGCCACCGCTGGTTTGTTTCCTCGGCTGTCCCGAACCCGGAGTACTGGCGCATCGTCCAGCGCCGCTTCCGGTACATCTCCTCGTACACGCCCCGCGTGTACGGCGGAGATCCGGGGCTGCCCAACCGGTCGGCGAGCCCCTCGGCGACATCCTCCGCCGTGTAGACAGGCCGGACCTCGATGCCAGAATCCAGCTGATGTTCCTCCATGGTCAAATGCTACGGCGACCCGGCGCCGGATCTCTTCTCGTCGCCCTGGTGACCCTCGCCGCCACGGTGGGCTGCGGCTCGGATGACGCGGCGTCCCCCGAGCCGGTGCCGTCGCAGGCCCGGGCGGCGTTACCGGCCCCGCAGCGCACCGAGGTGACCGGGTCGTTCTGGGACGGCAAGGTCGTGGTCGTGGCCGGCCTGCTCCGGGACGACACGCCGAGCGCCCAGGTTGACTTCTACGACCCCGGCTCTGACCGGTGGAGTCCCGGGCCCCGGTTGCCGCAACCGTTGCATCACACCGCCGCCGGCGTCCTCGGTGACCGGCTCTACGTCGTGGGCGGCTACACCGGAACCGCCGGGAACTGGCAGCCCGTGGCCGACGTCATCAGCCTCGGCCGGGGCGAGACGGCGTGGCGACCCGAGCCCGCCCTGGCCGGCCCGCGGGGCGCACTGGCCGTCGCTTCGCTCGGCGACGCCCTCGTCGCCGTCGGCGGGGTCGGCAGCGGCCCCGAAGTCCGCACCGAGGTGCTCCGCCTGGGCGCGGCCGCCTGGGAGCCCGGGCCCGACCTGCCGTACCCCACCGAGCACCTCGCCGCCACCGGAGCCGGCGGCCGGGCCTACGCCATCGCCGGCCGGTACCGCAGCCTCGAAGGGAACCTCGACCTTGTGTCCTCCTTCGCTCCGGGCGAACGGCAATGGCGGAAAGAGCCGGCGCTGCGGCGAACACGCGGCGGGATCGGGGCGGCTACACCGGCCGGCCGTCCCTGCGTAGCCGGTGGGGAGGCGCCGGACGGGACGATCGGATCCGTCGAATGCCTCCTGGACGGGCGCTGGAGGGACGTGGCGACGCTGGCCGTCCCCCGCCACGGCGTCGCCGTCGTCGCCGTCGGAGGCGCCCTTCACGTGATCGGCGGCGGCCCGCAACCGAGCCTGTTCGTGAGCGACGCCCACGAAGCTTTCGAGCTCTTCTAGGGCTCCGGTTCGAAGACGGTGATCGAGCCGTCGGCGAAGTTGCCCGCCCAGATCGTGCCCGGGAACACGTCCCCGTCGCCCTGCGCGGTGACGTCGAGCGGTACCTGCCCCACATCCTCGAACAGGATCTCCTTGCGGGACAGGCCACCGTCGGGGTGGAGCTTCAGCCGGTAGATGCGGTTGTCGAAGCTGGCCGTCAGCAAATCGCCGGCCATCGCCCCGCCGAGGGCCTGGCTGCGGTACTCCACGAGACCGTTGGTGGAAGCCGGAAACGTCGTCAGCGCCCCCGATCGCCGGACCTCACACTCCGCCGCGTTCGCTACCGCCACCGGCGACTGGCCGGCGAAGACGTTGGCCGGATTGGCCCGGGTGGGGTTGGGATGGCCGCCGTAGTACCCCGCCGCCCGTATGTAGTGCAGGGTGTCCTCCTGGCGCTTCCCGCCGGTTCGCGGGTCGTTGGTGCAGCGGCCACCGGCCTGGTGGGGCGCGTCGCCCCAGTTCGGGTTGGCCCCGTTGTCGATCGTGTACAGCCTCCCCGCTGCGGTGAGCACGATGTCATAGGGGTTGCGGAATCCCGGGGCGTACACGGTGACCGGTCCGTCGGCGGCAAGACGCGCCTGGTTGTCCCCCTTGGCGCCGCCGAACGGGTCGCCGGCGTCGGCGGTGCCGGGCCGGTCGGGATCGTCGAGCGTCGGCAGGTCGAAGGTCCCCTCCCCGATGGCCGCCAGGTCGATCGAGAGGATCGCCCCCGACAGGGCGTACTCGGGCGTGAACGCGAAGTGCTTCGACGGCGCTCCGTGGTTCGTGTTGCCCCCTTGGGCCAGGTAGAGCCGCGACCCCGCCCGGTCCAGCACGAGTCCGTTTCCCGCGTGGTTCTCCCCCGACCGCGGCAACCCTCGCACCAGATCCGTCCGCCGCCACCTGGCGCCCTCGCGGGTGAGCCGCGACAACACGCCGGAGTTGGTGTCGAGAGGAATATCGAGCCCCGACGGGCCGCCCCCGATGCGGGGATCGGTCGTGACCGCATAGATCACCGGCTGATCGGCTGTGCCTGCGATCTCGATACCGGTCAGTTGACGGCCGACCACGGCCCGGTTCTCCGCTCCGCTGTCGTCGTGGTTCGGGATGTCGATCAGCAGCCCGATGACCTCCGTGGCGGTCACCCGGTATGAAGCCGGCCCACGGCGCTCGAGTGTCAGGGCCCGGATGATCCCGGTCTGCTGGCCGACGTACAGCCGGCCGTCAGGTCCGAACCTGACCGTCGTCACCTTGGTCGTGTCCGTGCCCTCGACCTGACCTTTGGCAAAGCGGAGGCCGGCTGTTCGGGGCGGGTCAGGTGGGATATCGCCTCCCGACAGCACTCCGACGACCGCCGCGACGGCGACGATCCCCCCGACGAGCAAGAGCACAGTTCGACTCCGCCGATGCACCGGGCGAATCTTAGGGAATACGAACGTATAGTGTTTGGCTCACAAGACCTGGGAGGACGTCATGCGCAGCCGCCTTCGCTCCGTGGCTGCGGCGGCCGCTTTTTGTCTCCTGGCGCCGGTCGCCGCTGCGGGCTGTTCCGCGGGCGCCAGCCAGGACGACAAGGTGGTGCGGGTCTACTCCGGCCGCCACTACGGCAGCGAGACGGCCTTCGACAGATTCGGCAAAGAGACCGGCATCAAGGTGCAGTACCTCTTCGGCAGCGACGCCGACCTGCGGGAGCGGCTGAAGACCGAGGGTGACGACACGCTGGCCGATGTCTACCTCACGGTCGACGTCGCCAACCTGGCGCTGGCCGCCAACTCCGACCTGCTGCGCCCCTTGGAGACTCCGAAGCTGGACGAGGCGATTCCCGCCGCCTACCGGGATTCCCAGGACCGCTGGATCGGTCTGGCGATACGGGCCCGCAGCATCATCTACAACCCCGACAAGGTGAATCCCTCCGACCTGTCGACGTACGCCGCCCTCGGCGACCAGAAGTGGCGGGGACGGATCTGCCTGCGGAACTCCACCGCCACCTACACCCAGTCGCTCGTGGCCAGCCTGATCGCCCACGAGGGCTACGACGGAGCGAAGAAGATCGTGCAGAGCTGGGTCGCCAACCGCCCGAACTTCATCAACTCCGACAAGGAGATCGTGCTGACGGTGGGGGCGGGCGGTTGCGACGTCGCCATCGTCAACCACTACTACCTGGTGCAGGAACTGACGAAGAACCCCAACCTGAAGGTCAAGATGTTCTGGGCCGATCAGGCCGGGCGGGGCTCCCATGTCAACCTGAGTGGTGCCGGCGTGACGAAGTTCGCCGACGATCCCGAGCTCGCACAGCGCTTCATCGAATGGCTGGCCACCGACGGGCAGCAGATCTTCATCTCAACCAGTCAGGAGTTCCCCGCCAACCCGACGGTCCAGCCGACAGCTGAGACGAAGGCGCTCGGAGAGTTCAAGGCGGACGAGATCGAAGCGGCCAAGATCGGTGACCTGAACGCCGACTCCATCCGGCTCATGGACGAGGTCGGCTACAAGTGAGCCTTGCCCCACGGCGGGCGTTCAATCCCTGGCCCATCCTGGTGGTGGGGGTCGCCGCGCTGGTGATCCTGCCGGTGGCCATGATGGCGTCGGAGGCGCTGACGCCCTCCGTCGACGTGTGGCGGCGCCTCTGGGACAACCGGCTCCCCACCATGCTCACGTCGACGGTCGCCCTGCTGGTGCTCGTGAGCATCGGGACGATGCTCCTGGGCGTCTCGATGGCCTGGATGGTCAGCGCCTACCGGTTCCCCGGCCGTTCCGTGTTCCGGGTGGCGTTGGTGCTGCCGCTGGCGATGCCGGGCTACATCCTCGGCTACGTCTTCATGACGACGTTCTCCTTTGCCGGCCCGGTCCAGTCGACCCTGCGGGACTGGTTCGGCACCTCCAGCGTCTGGTTCCCCAACGTGCGGTCGCTGCCCGGCGCCGCTGTCGTGTTGTCGTTGACGCTGTATCCCTACGTCTACGTCCTGATGCTGACGGCTTTGCGGGAGCAGGGTCTGCGCACCTGGCAGGTCTCCCGCACGCTCGGTCAGGGTCGTCTCCGGGGCGCATGGCGAGCGGTGCTGCCTGCCGCTCGGCCGACACTCGCGGCGGGCGTGGCGCTGGTCATGATGGAGGTCCTCACCGACTTCGCAACCGTTCAGTACTTCAACGTCGAGACGATTCCCGTCGGGATCTTCAAGGTGTGGAAGGGGCAGGGCGATCGCGTCACGGCCACACAGTTGGCCGTGCTCGTGCTGGTGGTTGCGCTGGTCATCATCGTGCTCGAGCGGGCGCTGCGGGGCCGGGCCCGCTTCTACCAGGCCGGAGCCAAAGGCTTCCTGGAGCCAGTTGTGCTCCGAGGTGCGCGCCGATGGGCAGCCACCGGTGCCTGCCTCGCGGTGTTGTCGGCCGCCTTCCTGCTCCCCGTATGGCGGCTGTTGACGTGGACGCAACTCGGGTCGCAGCTCACGTTCCAGCAATATCTGGAACACATGAGCCGCAGCGTCACGCTAGCGGGACTGGCTGCCTTCAGCTGCCTCCTCGTCGGCGGGATTGTCACCGCCGCCGGGCGCCTCACCGGGGGTAGGGTCAGCCGCTGGGCGACCAAGGGCATCCTGGTCGGCTATGCCCTTCCTGGAACCGTGATCGCCCTCGGCGTGCTGGCGATGTTCAGCGCCGTGGGCCGCGTCACGCTGGTCACCACGACGCTGTTCGGTGTCGTCTACGCCTACGTCGTGCGATTCGTTCCGCTGTCCACCGTGACGGTCGACGCCAGCCTCGAGAAGATCACGCCGTCGGTGGTGATGGCGGCGCGGACGCTCGGCGCCCGGCCCGGGCGGATCCTCCGCCGCATCCACCTCCCGATGCTGCGCTCCGGCGCCGCCGCTGCCGTGCTGCTCGTGTTCGTCCACACGCTGCAGGAATTGTCGATCGTCTTGCTGCTGCGCCCGTTCAACTACGACACGCTGGCCGTGCTGGTCTTCGGTCTGACCCAGAACTCGGCCTGGGAGGAGACCGGGCTGCCCGCGCTCACGATCATCGCCGTCGCGCTCGTTCCGGTGATTCTCATGCTGCGGGCCGGCGCCGGTGAGAAGGGGCCGTCGCAGTGGGAACGCGCCCTGGGCGAACCCACGGCCGGGCCGGCCAAGGCGAGCGCGGGATGAGCGGGTCCCTGCAGCTCGCCGGCCTCGCCAAACGCTTCGCGGACGTCGCCGCCGTCGACGGTGTCTCACTCGATCTCGCCGACGGCGAGCACCTCGCACTGATCGGGCCGAGCGGCTGCGGCAAGTCGACCATCCTGCTGATGGTGGCCGGGCTGCTGGCGCCCGACGGCGGGGAGATCCACATCGGCAACCGGCAAGTGGCCGGAGCGGGCACCTGGGTGGAACCGGACAAGCGGCGGGTCGGCATGGTGTTTCAGGACTACGCCCTGTTCCCGCACCTGACCGTGAGCGGCAACATCGGCTTCGGGCTCGACCGCCTCACGAAGCTGGAGCGTGCCAAGCGAGTGCAGGAGGTCCTCGCCCTCGTCGGCCTCGAGGCTCTGTCGGGCCGCTATCCCCACGAGCTCTCCAGCGGCCAGCAGCAGCGCGTCGCCCTCGCCCGCTCGCTGGCGCCCGACCCGGCGGTGGTGCTCCTCGACGAGCCCTTCTCCAATCTCGACCGCACGCTGCGGGAGTCGCTGCGACTCGAGACCAAGGCGGTGCTGCGCCGGGCCGGTGCGACCGCCGTTCTCGTCACCCACGACCACTCGGAAGCGCTGGGCTTCGGCGACCGCATCGCGGTGATGCGCTCGGGTCACATCCTTCAGATCGGATCACCCGAAGAGCTCTTCGACTTTCCCGAAGACGAGTTCGTGGCCACATTCCTCGGCTCGGCCGACTTCCTGCCCGCCCGGCGCGTCGACGGCGGAAAGGTCGCTTCGGAGGTCGGAACGTTCGGGCCTCTCGAGATTCCGGCCGAGGGCGACCTGGCGGTCATGGTTCGGCCCCACGAGGTCACCTTCGACGCGCAGTCCTCCGGTCCGGCCACGATCGCCACTCGGGAGTACCAGGGGTCCACTGTCCTCTACGAGCTGACGCTCGACAGCGGATCGCGCCTGTCCTGCCGGCGTGCGCCATCCCCCCGCTTCGAAGTGGGGGCGCGAGTGCAGGTGCGGCTCATCGAGGGGTACCCGCCGGTGCTGTTTTCGGAGGGGCGAAGAATCTGGCCGGTCGGTGGGACGGCTGGTCAGCAGGAGTCCGACGTACAAAGGGGAGGAAAAAACGAATGGCACGCATGTTCCGGAGCTTGAACGCCGGGTTTTTGGCAATGGCGTTGGTGGTCGCCGGGTGCGGTGACGACAAGAAGGACACGTCGTCAGAGAACGTCGGCCAGGCGTCGGATCAGACGACCAGCAGCACGGCGGGCGCGACAACCGAATGCAAGACCGAAGGCACGGCTACCGAGGCCTCCAGCGAGGAGGTCGTGCTCACCCTCAACGAGTTCACGATCAAGCCGTCGGCCCAGCCGAAGGCGGGGGCCATCAGCCTCAAGGCGGAAAACGCCGGCAAGGAGAACCACGAGGTCGTCATCGTCAAGGGTGCGAGCGCGGATGCCCTCCCGAAGGACGCCGACGGCGGGCTGGACGAGGACAAGCTGGCCGAGGGCGACCTGATCGGCGAGATCGAGCCGTTCGCAGGCGGCAAGGTCTGTACTGGGGTCTTCAAGCTGGCGGCGGGCAAGTACGTCCTGCTGTGCAACATCACCGAGACCGAGCCGAACGGTGAGAAGGAAAGCCATCTCAAGGAAGGGATGCACATACCCTTCACGGTGAGCTGAACCGCCTGCGCCGCCCGGGCGGCGTCACCTGGGTCGGGGCGCTCCTGGGGGCGGCGGTAGCAATCTGGCTCGTCGGGCCGGTGGTCGGGTCGAGACCACCGGCCGGCGAGGACATCATGGCCCATCTCGTGCGGGCCGACTTCGGGATCTCCCGGATCGTGGCCGAGGGGCGGCTCGACGGCTGGTTTCCGCGCTTCGTGCTCGGCCATCAGGAGTTCCTCTTCAACGGGCCGGGGCTCGTCTGGCTCATGACCCTGGTGCGGGCCGTCACCTTCGGCGCCGCGTCGAACGATGCGGCCCTCAAGGCCGTCTCGGTCGCGGCGTTCGTGGCGCTGCCGCCCGCCGTGTGCTTCCTGGCCCGCTCGTTCGGGTTGGGCCGGCGGGCATCCGGTCTGGCCAGCGTGCTCTCGGTTCTCGTCTCGACCCCGTTCGGGATCGGGCTCCGGGGTCTGTTCGAGACCGGCCTGGTACCGCACCAGGTCGGAGCCGTGTTCTTCTGCCTTGCTCTCGGAGCCGCCGTCCGCACAACAGAGGATGACCGCCGGGCGTGGATCGTCATGCTCGCCACGTCACTGGCCGCGTTGGCGATCACGCACCTCATCTCCCTGCTCATCCTGGGCGTCATCCTGGTGCTGGCGCTGGGCCTCTCGGCCGCGACGCGCGGGCTGTCCCGGGCCGGACTCCTGCGACTGGCGCTGGGGTCCGCTGGCGGCGCCGGGTTGTGCGGCTTCTGGCTTGTACCGTTCCTGGCGCACCGGAACCTGCAGGGCATCGTCACCACCTGGCTTCCTCCCCCACTTCTGGACCGGCTCGGTTCGATCGCTGCGGGCCGGATCCTCTTCCCTGCCGGTGTCGCCTTCCTGGTTCTCGCCGCCTGGGCGTACCAGGTCGTCGGGGCGCGCCGGCGGCAGGACCCGAGCGCCGTTGTCTGGGTCGCCACGCCGCTGGCCTACCTACTCGCCGCCCACGGCCTGCCGCATCTCGTCGGGCTGAACGAGGCGACCATCCAGCTCGCCAATCGGGGGCTCGGATACGCCGGTCTGCTGGCGATCCTGGCGGTGGGCGTACTGCTTGCCGACCTCTGCCAGCGCTTCGGTGGGCGGGGGTACGCCGTGGCCCTCGGGCTCACCGCCATCGCAGCGGTGGCGGCCGCTCCCGGCCGAGGAAGCGCCGGCCAGTTCTCCATGCCGGTGCCGGCCATGGTCGCGGCCGCCTCCGAACTCGCCCGCCTCGTGCCCGACGGCGCCCGCTTCGCAACCGAGCGCGACTACCCCGCCGAGGTCAGGCGGACGGGCGTCATCCACCCGGAAACGTGGCTGGCGCGCGCCTCAGGCCGCAATTCGCTCAACGGTTTCAACCTCGAATCGTCGAGCACGCCGCGGGCCGGCGGCCTGATGAACGACCTCCACGGCTTGTCGGCCACCCGCCTCGCCATTCGGCTCAACCGATATGGCGTCACCCACGTGGTGGCGACTTCCGACGGCTTCGTCCGACGGCTTACCCGATCGGCCCGGTTCCAGCCGGTGTGGACCTCTCCCCCGTTGACCATCCTGGCTTTGCAACCCGTGCCGGGATCCCCGGCACCGGCCAGCCTGGTCAGCGCCGCCGGGCCGGCGTCGGCCCGGCTCACCTCAGCCTCCGCCGAGCACCTCGGGTTCGAAGTCGAGGTACCAGAGCGGACCGGAGTGACGCTGGCGCTGGCCTGGTCACCGAAGTGGCAGGCCCGGCTCAACGGCGCTCCGGTCCGGCTCGGGCAGTCGCGCGACGGCCTGGTCGACCTCACGGTGCCGGCCGGGCACAGCGCGCTTCGCCTGGACTACGGCAACGACGGCTGGGACCGACTCGGCGTGGCGTGCACGCTGGCCACCGTCGTCGTAGGCGGGCTGGCTACAGCGCGATCCTCGCGACAGCGGCGTCGTCCTTGACGTCCGTCGCCTCCGGGTTCGCGCCCTTGTAGCCGACGATCGTGAGGGACTTGCCGTCCCCGGCCTGCGTCAGCCCGAACCAGGCGTCACCCGGGCCCCCGAGGTCGGACAGCACGCGCCCGTCCGTGCCGAACTTGGACGCCGGCTTCCCGTCCTTGTCCAACAGCACGACCATGGCGTCGGAGGCGCCGGCCTGCGGCGAGCCGCTCCCCGCGATCAGGATCCGCCCGTCGGGCAGGACAGCGACGTTCCGGCCGCGGTCGGCGTCGCCGGCGATGTCGACGCGGGTGAGGCCGTCGGTGCCGTAGCTCTTGTCCCAGGACCCGTCGGCGTTGAACCGCATCGACATCATGTCGACCTTCTCGTCGGCCGAGGCGCCACGCCCGTACCCGGCGAGGACGAATTTGTCGCCCTGGAGTGCGACCGCGTATGCCTCGGCCACGCCGCCCGGGATCACCGATGCGGTGGCGACCCCGTCCTTGCCGAAGCCGGCGTCCAGTTTGCCGTCGGAACCCGTCCGGATGAGGACGGGATCGATGACCCCCTCCTTGTTCCGGCTGTAGCCGGCGAAGACGAGCTTGCCGTCGGACTGGGCCACCACGCCGCGGGCGTTGTCGGTGGCCTGGTTCACGTCGACCCGCGTGATGCCTTTCGTGCCGAAGGCCTGGTCGAGGACTCCGGCGCCCGTGAGCCCCACGATCGCGTAGTCCGCGTCGTCTCGATCCGCCGCCGGCGAGGAACCGAAGACGACCACGCGCCCGCCGGCCAAGGCCGCCATGCCCCAGGAGTTGTCGGCGACGTAGCTCTCGCCGACGGCCTTACCCGCGCCGAGGTCGATGCGGGCTGTGCCTCCCTTCCCGAAGGCCGGGTCGGGCTTGCCGGTCGCGTCGAAACGGACGACGGCGATGTCGGTGTCCTTGGCCGATGCACCGGTCGCCTTCGGATCCTTCTCCACCGGCCCGGAGATCACGATCTTCCCGTCGGGCTGCACGGCGACGGCCCGGGCCACCTCGACCGTCTTGCCGCCGACCGCCACGTTGACCGACGCCACGCCGCCCTGCCCGAAGGCCTGGTCGAGCTTCCCGTCGGCGCCGATCTTGGCCACGACCATCGCGTTGTCGCCGCCGGGGCTTGTCCACCCGGCGGC